>NZ_JAEIMH010000010.1:77575-126918 GCF_016464295.1 Streptomyces sp. N35
CCCCCCGCCCCCCCCCGGCGGCCCCCGCCGCCCCCCCCCCGCCCCCCGCGCGCGCGCCCCCGCCCGCCCGGGACCGCGGCGCGGTACTCCCGGACCGCTATGTCGTACCTGGAGACCGCGCCTTCCCCACCGGCAGCACCAACGATCCACGCACCGGTCACCTCTATGTCGGCAGCGCCGAGGACGGCACCCTCTACCGAGGCCACCTCACCCAGCCTCAGCTGCGCCCCTGGTCGCCCGATGGCACCGACGGGCGCAGCATCACCTCCGGCCTGGCCGTCGACGGTGCCGGCCGGCTCTTCGTGGGGGGCGCGGACACCGGCACGCTGCGCGTGTACGACACGACCAGTGGAACCCTGCTCGCCCTGCTGCACGGTGTGGAGGGCGGGTTCGTCAACGAGATCACCGTCGCATCCGATGGCACCGCCTACGCCACCGACTCCTTCCGCCCGGTCATCTACCGCCTGACCCGCTCCGGTGCCCGCTGGAGCATCGAGCGCTGGCTCGATGTCGCCCACACGCCCATCGACTGGGTCGACGGGCAGCACAACCTCAACGGCATCGTCTGCGTGGGCCGCCACCTGCTGACCGTCAACAGCAACACCGGCCAACTGTGGCGCATCGACCGCCACACCGGCGGCGTACGCGAAGTCGACCTCGGTGGTCACCTGCTCCGCAACGGCGACGGACTCGTCTGGCATGACGGCCGCCTCCACGTGGTCCAGGGCAACATCAACGCCACCCCGGGGCTCACCCCGCAGGTGGCCGTCGTCCGGATGTCCGCCGACCTGACCGCGGGCCGCTACTCCGCCCGCATCATCCCTCCCGGCGGCTTCCACCACCCCAGCTCGGCGTCCATCGCCCGAGACCGGATCATCGTGGTCAACAGCCAGTACAACCGCTGGATCGCCGGGCTACCGCCGGAGGTGCTGCCGTTCACGGTCTCCAGCATCCCGCTGGCCGACGCCGAGCCCGTGTGAGGGGCGGGCCTGACTGCGCAGGCACAAGCGTCCAGTGCGCCCCCACGAATTCCATCCATAGCCAAAATACGCCCCCCGCTTCGCTGCACCCCGTCGCCGCTTTCGCCTCCGTCCGGCACCCTGAGCCCGGCGATGCAGGGCGCCGCATGACCAGAGTTCCGCAGGTGTGGAGCGCGCTGCGGCCCTACGTCGAAAAGGAGCGCGAGACCGGACCCGTCGGCCCGGCGGCGCCACCGCCCGTACCTGCAACTCCCCGCAGTGGAACCCTTCTTGTCACCCCCTTTCGATGGCGTACCGCACCATCGCCTCGATCGTCGCGGCCATGTTGTCGTTCATCGCCTGCAGTCGCTGGGGCAGGGACGACGGATCGCGTTCCGCGGCGAGTCGGGTGCCGGTGGTGCCGGGGCCGTGCTCGAAGCTGTGCATCAGCCGGGTGCGGCCCGGCGTCCCGGCCGGCGTGAGCTCGTATCGCCAAAGGGAGCCGGGGCGTTCGGGGTCCTCGGTGTCGTCGAGGACGATCCATGCGAAGACATCCGGTGGCTGCGCGGCGGTGACCTGACAGACGACCTTGCTGACGAACCCGTCCGGGTAGCGGCTGCGCCCCTCGAAGCGGGCGCCCACCGGAGGGCCGGGTGACGCGATATCGAGCCAGGCGCCGTAGATGCACTCGGGGCTCCACTCGCCGAACCGCGTGACGTCGGTGATCAGTTCCCACAGTCGCTCCTGCGACAGGTCGACGGTGCGGGTGAGTTCGGTGCGTGCGCCGGTGACGGCGTCTTCCACGGTGTGCCCCTTCATCCGCGGCGTGCGCGCCGCACGCCGTACGGGGCATGCTGCCCGCAGCGTCCAAAGCCTGTACAGAGGCCGTACGGTGGGCGCACGCGACCTCGGGGGGATGCCGTGAAGACGTGGAGAGCGCTGCTTGCGCTGCCGGCGCTGGTGATCGCGGGCTGTGGTGTCGTCCCTGGCAGCGGAGGGCGTCCCTGCACCCTGATCGGCGGTGACTCAGGGGTCACCGTGCAGCTCGACGCGGCGGACTTCACCGAGCAGGTACGTGATGCCGACGCCTCGATCCTGTTGCGGCTCTGCGCCGACGGAGTCTGCAAGGAAGGCACCGTCGCCAAGCGTGACCACGGCGGCATGTCGAGGGTCTTCGTGCAGCTCGACGAGAACATCGGCGCGGTGACGGTCCCGGTGCGGTTCACGGTCGTTTCGGGTGACCGTGAACTCTACGACGAGCGAGCCGACGTGAAGCTGCGCAAGTCGCAGCCCAACGGGGAGGGTTGCTCGCCGACGCTGTACCAGGCCGGGCTCACCGCCCACCCCGGGCGAGGGCTCATCGATTCCTGATGCCGTTCGTCAAGCCGCGGCGCACGCTTGAGGCGGCGGGCAGGAGGTGTCGGAGGTGCGCGGTACAGTCCGTTCATCCGACTGGGGAGGGCTCATGGGGACCGAGTGGAGCTTGACGATCGACTGCGCGTACCCGGGGAAACTGGCCGCGTTCTGGGCGCTGGCGTTGGGCTACGAGGAGAAGCCCGCGCCCGCAGGGTTCGGGAGCTGGGAGGAGTGGTTCTCGCATCATGAGGTGCCGGAGGACGAGTGGGATGACGGGGCGTACCTCTCGGATCCGGACGGAGTGCGCCCCACCTTGTCCTTCCTGAAGGTGCCGGAACCGAAGGTGGCGAAGAACCGGCTGCATATCGACGTGCGAGTGGGTGGCGGCCGTGAAACCCCGTGGGAGGTGCGCTGGCCCCGCGTGGTCGAGGCGGTGGAGCGGTTGACCGCTGCGGGCGCGACCGTGGTCCGCGAGGACGAGTTGCAGGGCAGGCCGGATCACGTGGTGATGGCAGACCCGGAAGGTAACGAGTTTTGCGTGGTCTGACGCCAGCTTCTCGCCGGGCAGGCCCGTGTGCTGCCGTTTACCCTCTCCGCGGGAGGACTGAGAGGCCGGTCGAGAAACCCTCGCCAGGTGATCACTCAGGACCCCCGTGACGGCCTTCCAAGGCCCTCTGAGCGCCTGCACGAGGCACCCCTGAAGGGGGCGGTCGAACGACGGGCCCGTGGCCCCTCCAGGGCGCGTCCAGCACTCCCATGCACCACCTCTGACCTGGGCTTTTCCTGTTTCGAGCACTAGAATCGAGGCTCTGACGAAGGGGTGGGAATGACCCGCGACATACGTACCGTGGACGACGTCATGACGATGCTCGACGGACTGTTCTCCGACGGCGCCGACCGCTGGACCGACGAGGGAGCGGCCTGGTGGGACGGCTTCTACGCGGACCGGTCCAGGCCGGTTCCGTTCTTCGTGCCCAAACCGGATGAAAACCTCGCCGGGCACGTCGAGAACGGACTGCTCAAGCCGGGCCGTGTGCTCGAACTCGGCTGCGGCCCCGGCCGCAACGCCCTCTATCTCGCGTCGCGGGGATTCGAGGTGGACGGCGTCGACCTGTCGCCGGCCGCGCTCGACTGGGCGCGGGAACGGGCCCGCGAGACGGGAGCAGAGGTCCGCTTCCACCTCGGGGACATCTTCGGTCCTGTGCTCGCCGACCAGGAACCGTTCGACCTGATCTACGACTCGGGCTGCTTCCACCATCTGCCGCCGCACCGCCGCATCAGCTATCTCGCGCTCCTCGACCGGCTGCTCGCCCCGGGCGGGCACTTCGCGCTCACCTGCTTCGCCTCCGGCGGCATGGGCTGCGAGCTCCCCGACGCCGACCTGTACCGCGACCGCTCCCTGCACGGCGGTCTCGCGTACACGGACGACTCCCTGCGCACGGTCTTCTGCGACTACGAGGAGGTCGAGCTGCGCCTCATGCGGGCGCAGGCTGCCGAATCGCCGCACTTCGGCGAGAACTTCCTGTGGACGGGCCTGTTCCGCAGGCCCACGCTGACTGCATGACGCAGATCAGGCAACTGTCCCTCGGCGTGCAGGACGACAAGCGGGCGGCCGCGTTCTGGGGGCGTGCGCTCGGTTACGTACGCCGGGCGCCGCGGGTCGGGGGGGGCGGCTGGGTTGGTCCCGCACCGCCCGCCGGGGACAGGGGGATGGCGATCGCGCTGGATGTGAGCGACGGCCCCGCCGAGGAGTTCCCCCGCGTCCACCTCGATCTCGACGCGGGGACACGGGACTTGGACGAGGAGGTGGAGCGGCTGGTCGCCCTCGGCGCCGAGCGGGTCGACTGGCCGTACTACCCCGAGGACCCTGAGCCCGGCGCCAAGCCGTACGTGGTGCTGGCCGACACGGAGGGCAATCGCTTCTGCGTCGAGGGCCGCCGGGCCTAGCAGTCGAGGACGGCCCGACCTCAGGGTCAAGGGCAGCCTGACCCGGGAACAGGCGCTCAGGGCGCGAACTTGTCCGGGTCCGCCTGGTCCCACGCCCGCGCCCATTCGTCCGGCAGTCCCTTGCCGCCCAGCAGAGCGCCGGGCTCCAGCCAGGTGAACAGGTCGGCGTACGAGGTCACCTGCTCGTAGGAGAGCCGCCGGCGCAGCATGTGCGGGCGCAGCAGGGATGGATCGTCGACGCCCATGGAGGCCATGATCTGCAGGGCGCTGTTCACGGTGGCCCTCTGGAAGCGGTACACGCGCCGGTACTTGTCCTCGACGTCGAGTGCCTGCGCACGGCCCGGGTCCTGTGTGGCGACGCCGACCGGGCACGTGTTGGTGTGGCAGCGCTGGGACTGGATGCAGCCGACCGCGAACATCATCGCGCGCGCCGAGTTGGTGTAGTCGGCGCCCTGGATCAGACGCTTGACGATGTCGGCGCCGGTGGCGACCTTGCCGCTGGCGCCGATCCGTACGTGCTCGCGCAGGCCGGTGCCGACGAGCGCGTTGTGCACGATGTTCAGGCCCTCTGTGAGCGGGGTGCCGACGTGGTCGACGAACTCCATCGGCGCCGCCCCGGTGCCGCCTTCCGCGCCGTCGACCACGATGAAGTCCGGCCACATCCGTTCTTCGAGCATGGCTTTGCAGATCGCGAGGACATCGCGCCGGCTGCCCACGCAGAGCTTGAACCCGGCCGGTTTGCCGCCCGCGAGCTCGCGCATGCGGCCCATGAAGCGGATCAGTTCGCGGGGTGTGGAGAAGACCTGGTGGTATCCGGGCGAGTGCACGGTCACGCCCTCGGGCACATCGCGTACGCGCGCGATCTCGGCGTTGACCTTGGCTCCGGGCAGCAGCCCGCCCATGCCCGGCTTGGCGCCCTGGGACAGTTTCAGCGCCACGCAGCGCACCACGTCCTGCGCCGCCTTGTCCGCGAACTTCCGTTCGTCGAAGCCGCCGTCCTCCGTGCGGCAGCCGAAGTAGCCGGTGCCGACCTCCCACACCAGATCGCCGCCGTGGCGCACGTGGTACTCGGAGATTCCGCCCTCTCCGGTGTCATGGGCGAAGCCGCCTTCGGCCGCTCCCCGGTTGAGCGCGAGGATCGCCTGGGCCGAGAGCGAGCCGAAGCTCATCGCCGACACATTGAGCAGTGCCATGTCGTACGGCTGCGAGCAGGTGCCCTCGCCCAGGCGTACGGTCGGCGGCTCTTCGGGCACGCGCACCGGCATCACTGAGTGGGTGAAGAACTCGTAGCCCGGCTCGTACACGGAGAGCTCGGTGCCGAAGGGGTCGTCGCCGAAGACGCCCTTGGCGCGTTCGTAGACGGTCTCGCGGGTGTCGCGGTCGAAGGGCCGGCCGTCGTAGTCGCGCTCGATGAAGTACTGCTGGACCTCGGGCCTGATCATCTCCATGAGGTAGCGCAGATGGCCGATGACCGGGTAGTTCCGCAGGACCGCATGGCGGCGCTGGGTCACGTCGTACGTGCCGACGGCGGCGGCTGCGAGCAGGGGCCAGGCGAACAGCCACCACCAGGCGGAGCCGGTCACGGCCAGGGCCGTGCAGCCGAGCGCCACGACGGCGAGCGCCGCCACGAGTCCTCTGCGCAGCACGACGGCTCCTTCCGGCCCGGCCTCTGGGTCGATGCGTCGATGCGTCGACAGGGCGATTCGACGCTACGGCGACTCGGCCACGGGTGCCCGCCGAGCAGGCCCGTAAGCCCGTAAGCCCGTCAGAGCTCGCCGCGCACCAAGCCGAGCAGCCGGTCGAACACGCGCGGGCCGTCCGCCCGTACGCCGTCGTGCTCGTATTCGTCCGTCACCCAGGTGCGCAGGCCCCGGATGGCGCGGGCGGTCCCGAGCGAGTGGGCGGTGTCGACGTACATGTCGTCGTGAAAGACCGCTGCTGCCACAGGGACCTCGTTACGCGCGAGGACCTCGGGGGCGTACAGCTGTCCCGGCCAGTCGGTGCGGGCGGCGAGCAGGTCGGCCGTCTCGCGCAGGGGGACGAGGGCGGGGTCGGCGTCGAACATCCACGGGTGGATGGACTCGCCGGTGAACAGCAGCGGTGCCTCGTCCGCGAGGGCCTGCTCCGCGTCGAACTGCGGGAACTCGCCGCGCACGCGCTCGGCCGCCCAGCGCGTGGCAAGCCCGGGCTGTGCGTAGATCGCTTCGTGGAGGACCGCGTACAGCGGGCGGGCGGCGTACGAGAGCGCGGCCTGGGCCTCTTCTTGGAAGGTGTCCGACAGGGCGAGGCCGTTCGGGGTGCGGACGAAGGCGTTCTCCAGGAGGTAGTGCAACTTGTGGCTGCCGTCGCCGACGCCGAGCAGGATGCCAAGGGACTGGAAGGCCTCGACGCTCAGGCGGTAGCCGCCGTTCAGGGTGACCGGTCCCTGCTCCGCCAGGTGGCCGGCGATGGCCCGGGCGCGCGCCACGTCCTGCGGGTAGCGGGCGTAATGCGCGGCCACCTTGCGCTCGACGCGCGGGTAGCCGGCGCGGTAGACCTCCTCGGCCGTCGCGTCGAGGGAGGGCAGACCGCCGGTGATGAGGACCGCCGCGAGACCTTCGGGCGCCGTCGACAGATAGTTCACGGCGCAGAAGCCGCCGAAGCTCTGACCGAGTACGGTCCAGGGCGCGCCGCCGGTCAGCTCGCGGCGGATCAGCTCGCAGTCGCGGACGATCGCGTCGGCGCGGAAGTGGGCGAGATAGTCGGCCTGTTCACCCGGGCCGCCGCGCAGCGGAAGGGTCTGCCGATTGGCGGGCGTGGAACGGCCCGTGCCGCGCTGGTCGAGCAGCAGCACCCGGAAGTCCTCGAGCGCCCGCTCCAGCCAGGCCTGCGCACCGATCAGCCGCCGGGCCTGGCAGCCCGGACCGCCCTCCAGATACACCAGCCACGGCAGGTTCTCGCCCGCTTTGCCCGCGGCGACCACCTCGCGTCCGTACACCTCGATGGTCTCGCCGTCCGGCCGCTCATGGTCGAGCGGGACGGTGAACACACGGTCGGTGAGGACGACGCCGGGCTGACGGTTCGAGAGGGTCATACGGGGCTCCTGAGCTGTGCGGGTGCACGACCCAGTCCATCACAGCGCGCACTCCCGCCAGGATCCGCCCTTCCCGCCCGGCCGACCGCGGGTGCGGCCCGCGGGCCGGCCCCGGACACCAATTCCTGACGGCCCGTCAAATGCTTCGGTCAAGGCTCTACCAACCGAAAGGGCCGAGAGCTACCCTCCGCGCATGATTTCCACGGTTGTCTGGGGTACCGGAAATGTCGGCCGCCTGGCCCTGCGCGCTGTCGACGCGCACCCGGAGCTCGAGCTCACGGACGTGATCGTGCACAGCCCGGACAAGGTGGGCCGGGATGCGGGCGAACTCGCCGGGTTCGAGAACCGGTTGGACGTCGCGGCGACCGATGACATCGACGCGGTCCTCGCCAGGAAACCCCGGGCCGTCGTGTACGCGGCATCCGGCGACCTGCGTCCCGACGAGGCGCTCGAGGACATCGGCCGCGCCCTGCGGGCCGGCGCGGTGGTAGTCACCTGCGCCCTCTACGGCCTGTACGACATCCGCAACACCCCGGACGAACTGCGCGCCCCGCTGCTCGAAGCGGTCGAGGAGGGCGGCGGTTCACTCTTTGTCTCCGGCGTGGACCCGGGCTGGGGCAACGATGTGCTGCCGGCCCTGATCAGCGGGCTCGGCTCGCGGATCGACGCGGTCCGCTGCCAGGAGATCTTCGACTACTCCACGTACGAACAACCCGAAGCCGTCCGCTACTCGGTGGGCTTCGGTCAGCCCATGGACTACATGGCGCCCATGCTCATCGAAACGGTCCCCTCGATGATCTGGGGCGGTCAGCTGCGCCTGATGGCGCGTGCGCTCGGCGTCGAACTCGAGGACATCCGCGAGACGATGGAGCGCCGCCCGCTCGAAGAGACCGTGACCACCCCGTCCATGGGCGAGTTCGAGGCCGGTACGCAGGGCGCGATCCGCTTCGAGGTGCAGGGCATCGTGGACGGTGAACCGCGCCTGGTCATCGAGCATGTCACCCGGATCCACCCCTCGTGCGCCCCCGACTGGCCGCAGCCGGCGAACGGCACCGGCGCCCATCGCGTGATCATCGAGGGCCGGCCGCATATCGAGGTCACGGTCGAGGCGAGCGACGAGGGCGAGAACCGTTCCGCGGGCGGCAACGCCACCGCGGTCGGCCGCCTGGTCAACGCCATCGACTGGCTCGCCGGGCAACAGCCAGGACTCTACGACGCACTCGACGTCCCGCTCCGGCCCGCGGTCGGCCGACTCGGAAGGAAGCAGTCATGATCATCGATATCCCCGAGGGACAGGAACCCATCGGGTACGTCTGGGACGACATGGTCCCGCACATCGGCCGGGCCGCGGCCGGGTTCTCCCTGGCCGTGTACGCCCACTCGAACCTGGGGCTGCGCGAGTTCGAGGCCGCGCGCCTGCGGATCGCGCAGATCAACGGCTGCACGCTCTGCCTGGACTGGCGCACCGAACGCGACGGCGAGGAGACGGTCGAGGACTCCTTCCTCGACGCCGTGGAGCAGTGGCGCACGACCGACGCGTTCGACGACCGGACGCGCCTGGCGGCCGAGTACGCCGAACGCTATGCGGTCGACCATCACAACCTCGACGAGGAATTCTGGGACCGGATGACCGCCCATTACTCACAGAAGGAGATCGTCGAGCTCAGCATGAGCATCGGGTCCTGGCTGGCGTTCGGACGGCTCAACCATGTGCTCGGCATCGACGCGGTGTGCAAGCTGCCGGCGAGGTGACGCGTTCGCCACGTGGCCCGTCACCACAAGATCACCCATCGAGCTCCTAGTATTCGCCCGTGGACGAAGATGAAGGTCAACTCCTCGCGGGCCGTTACCAGTTGACGCACCTCCTGGGCCAGGGCGGTATGGGCGCGGTCTGGCGGGCCCATGACATACAGCTGGCGCGGGACGTGGCCGTCAAGGAGCTGCGGCTGCCCGGGCACCTGGGGGACGGCGAGCGCGCGAACTGGATCGCACGGCTCGACCGGGAAGCCCGCGCCGCGGCGCGCCTGAAGCATCCGGGGATCGTCACCGTCCACGACCGGATAACCGGTGCGGACGGACGGCCATGGATCGTCATGGAGTGGGTGACCGGCGGATCCCTCGCCGACCTCATCGAGGCACGGGGGCCCCTCCCGCCTCAGGAGGTCGCCGACATCGGACGGCAGGTGGCTGTGGCGCTGGGCGCGGCACACCGGATGGGGATCACGCATCGGGACATCAAGCCCGCCAACATCCTGCTCGAAGGGGGCCGGGCCGTGCTGACCGACTTCGGGATCGCGGCTGTCGAGGGGGATGCCACCCTCACGGCCACCGGCATGATCATGGGAACGCCGGCCTTCATGGCTCCCGAGCAGGTCCGAGGCCTGCCGGCGACAGCCGAGTCGGATCTGTGGTCCTTGGGGGCCACGCTCTACGCCGCCGTGGAGGGCCGCGCGCCGTTCACGGCCACGACCCCGAGCGCCGTGCTGGTCGCGGTGGCGACGGAGGATCCCGCGCCGGCCGTGCACGCGGGTCCCCTGGCTCCCGCCCTCGCGGGGCTGCTCCGCAGGGACCCGGCCGAGCGGCTGACGACGGATCAGCTTCAGGCACGGTTGGCGCAGCCCGTCACCGTATGGACGGCGGCGCCTCCCGCTCCCTCCGGTCCACCACCGCAGTCGCCTTCCCCGGTGCCGCAGCCCCGCACCGTCACCGCGATGGCGCCGCCTCCCGGCAGCCGGCCCGCACGCCCGGCCGCAGGGGCGACGGCCACCCCGCCCAGCTCCACCGCAGCACGGCGCCGCTGGTCCACACGACGGATCGTGCTGGGTGCGGTCGCGGTTCTGGTCGTGGTGGCCGCGTCGGTGACCGGCTATGTGCTGATGAACTCCGATGACTTCAGTGCCGCGTACAAGGCCAACCTCCGCACGGCGGAAGGGTCCGGGTCGCCCACCGGTTACCGCCAAGAGTCCGAGGCTCCTGTCGCCGAGGACAGGGCGCGGATGACCTACACGGCAGAGTGCGCCGGGAACGAGGAATGCGACGCCCGTGTCGACAGCGCACAACAGTGGCTCACCACGCTCCCCGGCGTGGCTGCGGTCGACTTCAGCCAGGGCGGCGATTGCCTCGGCGCCGACGAGGGCTGCGCCATACAGGTCACTCCCACCGCCCCGCATGACCAACCAGCGGTCCGACGTGCCGTCCTCCGCCTGACCGTGACGGCCGGAAGCGCCCGGAAGCCGCTCGGCGGCCGGTATGTCCTCGAAGTCGACTTCGGCCGTTGACCGCGATCGCGCTGGACGAGGCGCGCCTGCGGGGGTGACGCGCCCTCGTGCCGGCGGCCCGCGTGTTCGTGGTGTGCCGCCGAGTCGCTCAGAGTTCCCTGCGGTACGCGAAGCCCGGCGCGTCTGCGATGACGATCTCGCCGGTCACCGTGAAGCCGGTCCGGGTGAGCACGGCCTGCGAGGCGGCATTGTCGGTGGTGGTCACGGCGCGCAGCGCACGCAGGCCGTACTGCTCCGCGGCGAGCGCGCACACCTGCCGTACCGCCGCAGTGGCAAGACCGCGCCCGCTCGCCGACTTCGCGATGCGGTAGCCCAACTCGGCCTCGCCGTCGGTGACATCGATCAGATTGACGCGGCCGAGAATGGCGCCCTCGGTGTCCACGAGTACATGGAAGTGGCAGTCCCCCGTGGCCTGTTCGTCCAGGCGCTCCTGGAGGCGCGCGTCGAACTCGGTGAAGAAGGCGTCGCCCCGGTCGGGCACGAAGGCGGCGAAGTACGCCCGGTTCTCCTGCTCGAAGGCGAGCAGGGCCGGTGCGTGCGCGGGGCTCAGGCGCTGCAGTGCGGGCATGGGCAGACAGTACGTGACGTGCGGCTCGAGCACCTCACCGGCCGTCGCCCGCACCACCGTTCAGCGGGATGCGCCGCAGCACGCCGAACTCCGGTGGGCGCCCCTGCCGGTACACGGTCTCGGTCTGGAGCAACTCCGCCACCTGCACCGCGCCTCCCGCATACCGCCCGGCCAGCTCGGCCCAGCACAAAGGGCCGCGTTCGCTCGTACGAGGGTGGGCCAGCGTGACATGGGCGGGGATGCCGAGGGGACGCAGCGGCGGAGCGAGCAACTGGGCACGCAGGCGCGCCCACCCGCCCTCCACATCGTCCACCGCGACGAACACCCCGCCCCGCCCGTCGTCCACCGCGCGCACTTCGCCGAGGCCGAGCCGGAACGGTGCGGACGTGGCGCAGTACTGCTCGGCGCGCCCGATCAGAAGCGCTTCATCCGTGGTCTCCTCCGGGTAGACGACGGTCACATGAGCCGGGACCGCGGCGGCCATCACCGGGTCCCACTCGCCTCGCCACCGCTCGATCCTCTCGACCCCGGCCAGGGCCACGCACAGGTGTCGTCGTCTCATGGCCGCACCGTAGCCTCGCCGGGCTCCCCCGGCAGCTGGTCAGCCTTGACCGGCTTCCTTCGCCGCGGCCTCCAGGCGCTCGTAGTGCGCCTTCCACCACTCGGTGTCCGTCGAGGGCAGATTCTCGTTGCCCTGCTTCATCCCGGCCGCGCCGTCGACCAGTTCACGCACGATGTCGGCATGTCCGGCATGGCGGTGGGCCTCGGCGATCATGTGGATGAGGATCTGCTCCAGCGTGACCTGCCGCCGGTCCGGGTGCCACCACGGCACCTCACCCGTGGCGCCCAGCTCCAGGGCCTCGACGGTCGCGTCGGAGTGCTCCCACACGCGGTGATAGAGCCCCACGATGTCCTCGCGGGATTCATCGGGCCCGGCCCACATGTCGGCATTGGCCTCGGCGTCCTCCGCCATCCACGGCAGCGGCTCGGGAAACGGCCGGCCGAACACATCGCCCAGATAACCCGCCTCCGTGCCGGCCACGTGCTTGACCAGGCCGAGCAGATTGGTGCCGGTGGGCGTGAGCGGGCGGCGCACCTCGTACTCGGAGAGCCCTTCGAGCTTCCAGAGCAGCGCCTCGCGGGCGGACTGCAGATAGCGGTGGAGGTGGGCCTTGGCCTGGGCATCAGTCGTCATGCGCGCAGTGTGGCATCCGGGACTGACAACGTCGCCCGGATTCCGTACGCGTGCAGGAGACGGGGACGCGCAGGAGACGGGCACGCGTCGGGGAGAACAAGCAGGTGAGGAGGGCGCGCGCTTCGGTGGTCGAAGCTCACGGCCTCCTCGCCGGCAGGGCTCGGGCGGCTGCCGCTCAGACGGCGACCGCCTCCTCCATCTCCTCTTCCTCCGCGGCCAGTTCACCGGCGTCCTGCGCCCGCGCGGGACCGGACGCGAGCGGAGTCCGGGACGCCGCGACGGCCTCGGTGGTCTTCCTGCGCCGCTCGACGAACCCCGCGACCGTCACCGCGGCCAGTCCCGCCGCCAGCCAGATCACCAGCGTCCCCACGCTGCGCGCCAAGTCGTGGCCGCCGAAGTAGACCAGCGAGCGGACGCCCTCGATGAAGCCGGCGCCGTTCCAGAAGGCGTGCAGTGAGCCGAAGAAGCCGTTCTGCAGCTCCGGCCGGAAGATCCCGCCCGAGCTCGTGAAGTTGAGCATCACGAACAGCACCATCACGCCGAGCGTCGTCCAGCGCTTGAGGAAGGTGTGCAGCCCGATGCCGAGGAACAGGATCCCTGCCGCGTACATCCAGGCCATCCCCCACAGGCCCCACAGGTGGCCGTCGACGAGGTGGAAGACCGGGCCGGCGAACGCGGTGCCGATGAGGCTGACGACGAAGGAGGTGCCGGCGACGAACAGGGCCCGTATCCGCATCGGCAGTGCGCTGCCGGCGGCGCCGAGCGCGGCGACGGAGGCGTAGGCGCCGATGCTCAGCGCGACGAGAAGGAAGAAGACGCCCTGTCCGGTGGGGTCGCCCGCGGCGGGCGGCACCACGTCGGTCACGTGCAGGGGTTCACCCTGCTGCTCGGCGACGGGCGTGAAGACCTTCTCCGTGGCGGTGGCGCTGGTGTCGGATCCGGCGGTCGCCACCAGCAGGGTGGAGCTGCCGGGGAGATAGGCGCCGGTGATGTCGCGCGTCTTCAGCGCCTGTTCGGCGGCGGCGCGGTCCGGCAGCGTGCGTACGTCGAGGGCGTCGCCGGTCTTGTCGTGCAGCTCCTGGGCGAGGACCTGGACCTGGGCGCCGCTGCCGACGACCGCCACGGGGAGCTGGTGGGGTTCGGGGTGGGCGAAGGCGCCGAGGTAGGCGAGGCCCATGCCGAGGCACATGAGGAGCGGAGTGAGCAGGTGCGTCACGACGTGGCGCAGGGTGCCGGGCGGTGCGGAGCCGAGCAGGCGCGAGGCGGGCGCCGCTTCGGCCGTGTGCGTGTTTCCGTGGTTCTGCCGGTGTGTTCCGCTCACGACTGCGTTCCTCAGAACTGATAGTTGCCTTTTACAACTGCTTGATAGATGTACTCTACAACCACTTCTTCCGAGGGAGCAACCATGAGCGGTACGGCAGGCGCCGCGGGCGAACGGGAGGCAGCGATCGCCACCATTCAGCGCGAGCTCACCGCCTTCGCGCGCCGCGCCCGCGCCGCGGCGGCACAGATGCACCCGGAGCTGTCCCTGGTGTCGTTCACGCTGCTGGCGCACCTCGAGGACAGCGGCGGGTGCCGGGCCCCCGATCTGGCGGCGCACCTCCTGCTCGACAAGTCGACGGTGAGCCGGCAGGTGGCCGCCCTCGAGCGGGCCGGGCACGTCGAGCGGCGCGGCGATCCGGACGACCACCGCATGCGGCTGCTGCATCTGACCGAGCAGGGCGAGCAGGTGCTCGCACGGGCCGCGGACCGTCGCAGCCAGGCCTTCCAGGCACGCCTTGGCGACTGGGAGCCGGCCGAACTGGAGCGGTTCGCTGCGTACTTGACGCGGTACAACGACGAGGCGGGTTAGCCGTATGTGCGCGCAGGGTCGTTGATGCGGCCGCGGCCATCGAGGCCGAAGCGGCGGGTGGTGGTGGCGGTGGCTGCGCCTGGAGCCTGGGCGGGGGTCCGTCCGGCCCGCGCACTGTCACGGATGCGGCGGCGCACCGTTGCGGAACTCACGGACGTCGGCGAGGCCGAGCGCCATCGCCGGCGCCGGCGGAGCACGCCCCCGGTCAGTCAGTGGCCGTCAGCGCCGCGCGCGCGGCAGCGAGGATCTCCTCGGAGAGCGGGGACCCCTTGGTGGCCCGGGACAGGACGAGTGCGCCGAGCAAGGTGCACAGCCGGGTGGTGCCGTCCTGGTCCTCGGTGGCGAGAAAGTCGGCGAACTCCCCCACCCCCTGGGCGTAGACGCGGCGCGCCTCCTCGCCCGCGCCGTCACGGGCGACGTCGGTGGCGAGTGCGGCCACGGGGCAGCCGTCGGCCGGGCTGTCGCGGTGCTCGACGGAGAGGTAGGTGTCGATCAACGCCCGCTGGGCGGCCTCGCGCCCCCCGGCGTGCCGGTCGAGCCCGCCCTCGTACTGCCGGCCGAGCTCGGCGAACGCGTGCGCGGTGGCTTCGCCGACGAGTTGCTCCTTGGAGGCGAACTGCTTGTAGAAGCCGCCGTGGGTCAGCCCGGCCGCCTTCATGAGGTCGGCGACGCTGACCTGCGTCCCCTGCTCCCGGATCAGCCGGGAGGCGGTTTCCACGACGCGTCGGCGGTTCTCCTGTGCCTGCGCCTGCGATACGCGGCCCATCGGTCACACCTCCCATTTGGATGTCGGTCGGAATCTATTCTAGAAGGCCGACCCGGCGTATGTCGCCGCCCAGGCCCTGTCCGGCATCGAGACCGGTCTGCCGGAGATCCTCGCCGACGACACCACCCGCTACGTGAAGCAGCAGCTCGCCGCCGCGCCGAGCGTGGCGTGAAGCCCCCAGCCGCCCACGGACGAGACACGGAGAGTCGATGAAGACCTCCCAGATCGAGAAGTACGCAGACCAGTCCGCGGTACGCGCCGCGGAGTCGCCCGATCCGCCACCGGGCCCCCAGGACGTTCTGGTCGAGATCCACGCCGCGAGCGTCAGCCCGCTGGACTTCAAGATCCACGACGGCACGCTCAAGGCGATCCTGCCGTACCGACTCCCGCTCATCCTGGGCAACGACCTCGCTGGTGCCGTGGCCCAAGTCGGCTCCGCCGTCACCCAGTTCGCGGTGGCGACGAGGTCTACGCCCACCCGGACAAGGACCGCATCGGCACCTTCGCCGAGTCGAGTCGAGTCGACTCGATCGCCGTCCAAGAGAACGACCTGGCCCCCAAGCCCACCGGCCTCACCATGGAGCAGGCGGCCTCGCTCCCGCCGGTCGCGCTCACCACCTGGCAGGCACTGGTCGCGCGCGGCCGGGTCCGGCTGGGCCAGAATGCCCTGATCCACGCGGGCTCCGCCGGAGTGGGCACCATCGCCCTCCAGCTGGCCAGGCACCTGGGCGCGCACGTGGCCACCACCGCGAGCGCCGAACAGGGCCGCGCCAAGGCCGGCAAGGTCGTCGTCTCGATGACCTGAGGACGGTGGGCCATGGGCCGGGCGCTGGTGGCCGACCTCACCGGATTCGGCACGGCTCCCGTACGACCGCTTGTGCGATCATGAGGGCAGAGCCCCAACCGGCTCCCGGACGAGGCGCACCGTACCCGGATTTTCGACGACGGTGCTGAGGGAGTCGTCGTCATGGCATGGATCGTTCTGATCGTTTCCGGGATGCTCGAGGCCGTCTGGGCCACCGCACTGGGCAAATCCGAGGGGTTCTCCCGCGTCCTACCCACCGTCGTCTTCGGCGTCGGCCTCGTGGCGAGCATGGCCGGTCTGGCCTTCGCCCTGCGCACACTGCCGGTGGGCACCGGCTACGCGGTCTGGGTCGGCATCGGCGCGGTCCTCACCGTCACCTACGCGATGATCTTCGACGGCGAGCCCGTCTCCGCCCTGAAGCTGCTCTTCCTGGCCGGCATCGTGGGCTGCGTGATCGGCCTCAAGGCGCTGCACTGAGCTCTCGCCGCCAGCCCCGAGTGCCGGTGCCGGGACACCTCCCCAGTGGAGCCGGCAGCGTAATTCGCGCGACACGACGCGACGCCTCTGGAACGCTGCGCGTACTGGGCCTGTGGCCCGGATACGGCAGCTGGCACCGGCACTTGATTGGTGGTCGATGAGCTTCATTCTGGAGGGACCGGTTCTGCAGGGCTCCCATGTACGCCTGGAGCCACTCGGCCGACGGCATGCGGCGGATCTGGCTGTCGCGGCGGAAGAGGACCGCGGTTCGTACCGGTTCACCTGGGTCCCTCAGGAGTCCGAGGTCGAGCAGTACATCGATACTCAACTCGCCCGCGCGGCTGCCGGGAAGATGGCCCCGTACGCGCAAGTGGAGCGGGCCTCGGGCAAGGCGGTCGGGGCCACGGCCTACTGGGATCCGCGGCTGTGGCCGACAGGAGACGGATTGTGCGCGATCGAGGTCGGTTTCACCTGGCTCGCGGCATCGGCCCAGGGTTCGGGCCTCAACACCGAGTCCAAGTACTTGTTGTTCCGGCACGCGTTCGAGAACTGGGGCGTGGCACGCGTCGACTTGAAGACGGACGCGCGCAACATCCGTTCGCGGGCCGCGATCGAGAAAGCGGGCGCACGTTTCGAAGGTGTGCTGCGCAACTGGTCGCGGTCCTGGGCGCCGGGCGAGGACGGCCGGCTCCGCGACTCGGCGATCTTTTCGATCACCGCGGCGGAGTGGCCGGCCTGCCGGTCGGAGCTCGAACGGCGCATCGCTCGCGGCCCCGGTCACCATGATGGCCAGGGCCAGGGCTCCTCGCCCCACCCCGATCCGGTCACCCTCGCCTGAGGGAGCCGCCGGCGGGACTACTCGCGCGCCGTCCCCGCCTCATAGCCGAGCAGCGCCACACCGTTCGAGAAGCTCCGTGTCCGCACCAGGCGCAGATCGCTGCGCACGCCGGACGGCGGGAACAGGGGGCGGCCGGCGCCGAGGACGACGGGCATGACGTAGAGGCGGTAGGCGTCGATGAGGCCCAGGCGGCGGAACTCGTCGGCGATGGTCGCGCCGCCGATGACCATGTCGCCGCCCGGCCGGGCCTTGAGCGCGTTGATCTCGTCCGGGTCGACCTCACGCAGGATCGTCGTGTTCCAGTCGGCCTTGGTGAGGGTGCGCGAGAACACGTACTTGGGCATGTCGCGCCAGATTCCGGCGAACTCGGCCTCGGCGGGCGACGCTTCGGGGTTCGCGTCGGCCGTCGGCCAGTACGCGGACATCAGCTCGTGGGAGACCCGGCCGTCGAGAAAGGCGCTCATGGTGCGCAGCTCGTCGTTGAAGTGCTGGTGCAGCTCGTCGTCGACCAGATGCCAGTCGAGGCTGCCGTCCGGTCCCTCGAAGTAGCCGTCGAGGGACACCGACAGGGACAGGATGATCCTCCGCATCGCGGACTCCTCGTCGCTGGGGGCAGATCGTCCCGTTCGACGCTACCCGCCGCCTGTGACAACGCCCGGCACCCACACGGCAGCGCGCACTCCCGGCGCGCGGCCTTGAACCTCCCCCAGGTGGAGTTCCTACGGTACGGAGGAACGCGGCCGGCCCGACGGACCGGGCGCCGCGGGAAAGGAGCACGGTCATGACGGGATACGTCCTGGTCTCGGGCGGTTACACGGGCGGCTGGATCTGGCGGGATGTGGCGGCGCAGCTGCGCGGCGGGGGCGCGGAGGTGCATCCGGCGACCCTCACGGGCTACGGGGACCGTCGCCATCTCGCCGGTCCGGCCACCGACTTGGAGACCCATGTCGAGGACGTGGTGCAGCTGATCGAGCATGCGGACGCCCCGAAACTCGTCCTCGTCGGTCACTGCTACGGCATCTTCCCGGTGCTCGGCGCCGCGGACCGCAGGCCCGAACGTGTCGAGCGGATCGTGTACATGGACACCGGGATGCCCGAGGACGGCGAATCGGTGCTCGATATCGCACCCGCCGAGGCGTCGGACCACGTCACCGGGCGCATCGCGCGGAGCGAGGACGGCCATACCCTCGAGCCGCCGCCGTTCACTGACACGATGACGTGGGGCAGCCTGGAAGGGATCGACGAGGCAGGTCTCGAACGTCTCGCCCGCCTGGCCGCACCGCAGCCCATCGGCACCCTGACCCAGCCGCTGCGGCTGACGGGCAAGGCCCTCGAACTGCCCGCGTCCGGTGTCTTCTGCACCGCGAACGGGATGAGTATCGCCCTGGTCGAGGCCGTCGTGGCGGCCGGTGACCGCCGCGCCCAGCGCCTCCTGGACCCGCAGGTCACCCTCCACGACCTGCCGACCGGCCACTGGCCGATGCTGTCGGCGCCCGGCGAGCTTGCCGAGGTACTGGTCCGAGCCGCTGCGGGTGACGGCCATCGGCTGGTCCCGGCGTCCTGAACGCACCGACAGGGCCCGGCACTTGGCCGGGCCCTGTCGACGCGTGCGAGCACTCGGCCCAGCGCCGAACCACCCGTCGCGGACTCAGCCCAGCGCCCGCCCATACGTCACGAACTCCCGCGCCACCGTGTACCCGAGCCGCTCGTACAGCCCGAGCGCACCAGACGGATTCACCGTGTCCACGGTGAGCGATGCCGTGTCGTACCCGGCCTCGTACGCGGCCTCGAGAGCGGCCGCCATCAGCGCGGGCGCCGCACCCCGGCCCCGGTAGGCACGGCGCGTGGCCAGATAGCCGACGTGGCAGTCGCGGACGCCGAAGGCCTCGGTGTCGGCGTCCGATTCCTCGGCGATCAGATAGGCGGCCACCTGGTCGCCGTCGGCGAGGAGCCGCGTCATCTCGGGCCGGAAGGAGCGTGAGCCGGTGACCCAGGTACGCCAGTCCGTCTCGTCCATGACCGTGAAGTTCCAGTGGTCGCGGAAGGCGTCGTTGTGCGCGAGCCGCGTCGCCTCGTCCAGGGCCTTGTCGTACGGAACGATCTCGAGGCCCTCGGGGGCGGGAACCTGTGCGGGCCTGCCGTGCTGCAGCGGGTGGGCCATCTCGAACCAGTAGCGCTCGGGCTCGAAGCCGAGCGCCGCGGTGAGCGCCTCGAGGTTCTCGTCACCGGACTTGCCGGTGATCATCAACCGGCCTTCCAGTGGCGCGAATCGTTCGGCGTGCAGGGCCTTGGCCCGCTGGTCGAGGAAGTCCACGAGCCGGGCGCCGACGCCCTCGCGCCGCCATGCCGGATGCACACCCGCGTCACCGTCGAAACGGGCCGCGTCCACGGCGCCCTCGGGCGTGTGGAGGATGGCGTACGCGATGAGCTGATCGTGGTCGAACACGGCCAGGGTGTCCGTGGCCAGGTCGAGCTTGGGATCGGACAGCTCCTCGGCGAGATCGTCGGCGTCCCGGTGGTGCCCGGTGCGGTCGACCGCCTCGATATCGTCGCGCAGGCGCAGCCAGGCGGGGACATCGCTCTTGTCGAGGGGGCGCTCGGTACGGGCGCCCGTGTGCGCTTCGTTCACCGCACCATCGTCATACGGATGGCCGGATCTCGCCCCTGCAGCCCGGGCCCGCCCCGTTTCCCCGCGGTGCTCAGCGGGACGCGTGCGCCTGGCGTGCGGGTCTGCGCGCGGTCTGGCCCGTGTGGGCCGGGCAGCGGATGGCCATCTTGCGCTCGCCGCAGTAGTACGGGCCGTTCGGGACGGATTCGATGCGCTCACCGCACAGCGGGCCCTCCTCGTCGGGCCGGTAGCTCACGACGCGCAGCCCGAAATGAAAACGCACGGGCGCCTTCTCCCCCTTCGCATGCTCTGTGGCGCCCCGGAAGCGGGACGCTGCTTGTGCCGCCAGGTTATGGAGGCAACCGGGTCCTTCGGGCCCGCAAAGGTCCCGCACCGGCAGGGTCCAAAGTCCTGTACCGCAGAGGGCGCGACCGGGTGAGATTGCCGCTTCGGCAACAGGCTTTGCCCCTGTGCGCCCAGCGGGCACACGCTGGCCCCCCGTGCACCGCGAGCGGAAGGGCCACACGATGACCGAGACACAGAGCACCACGACCGGCGAAGCGTCGCCGAGCGCCCAGGAGTTCTGGGACGGGCGCTATCGGCAGAGCGAGAAGCTCTTCAGCGGCCGGCCCAATCTCGAACTGGTCGAGGAGACCGAGAGCCTCACGCCGGGCCGCGCCCTGGATCTGGGCTGCGGCGAAGGCGGCGACGCGATCTGGCTGGCGCGGCAGGGCTGGCAGGTGACGGCGAGCGATGTCTCCCCCGTGGCACTCGAGCGTGCCGCGCGGCACGCCGAGGAGGCGGGTGTGGCCGAGCGGATCGGTTTCGAGCGCCACGACCTCGCGACCAGTTTCCCGTCCGGCGTGTTCGACCTGATCTCCGCGCACTTCCTGCAGTCGCTCATCGCGCTGCCCCGCGACGCCATCCTGCGCACCGCCGCCGCGGCCGTCGCCCCCGGCGGCACGCTGCTCGTCGTCGATCACGCCGGCTTCCCCTCCTGGGAGCCGGGTCCGCACCCCGACGTGCACTTCCCGAGCACGCAAGAGGTCCTTGCGGGGCTGCAGTTGAACCACTGCCAGTGGGAGGTGCGCACCGAACGGCTCTACACACACGAGGTGACGCTCGTCGACGGCCGGGTGATGACCCGGGCCAACAACATCCTCAAGGTGCGCCGGCTGAGCGCCTGACAGGCGGCAGGGGCGTTCCGGTTTGTCCCGGGCGTACGGGGCAGCGGACCGCCCCTGTAACAAGATCGGGCAGAAGTTACCTATCGGTTTAGCGTGACTTTACGACCCGGTAACAGTAGAACCTGTCCTCACCCCACAGAAGGTGAGGAAGATCACATGCACTCAACTCCCAAGCGTGCCAACGGTTCTGATGGGATCTCCCGTCGAAGACTCCTCGCTGGAACAGGTTCTATTCTCGGCGCCGTGACCCTGACCTCCCAGGCCACCGCGGCGCACGCCCGCCCCCTGGCTGCAGCGGACATACCCGACGGAGGACGGGTTCCGGTCCTGGTGATCGGCACCGGATACGGCGGTTCGGTGGCGGCACTGCGCCTGGCCCAGGCCGGCATCGACGTCCACATGGTCGAGATGGGCCAGGACTGGGGAGCCGCCCCCGCCGGCCCGGACGGGAAGATCCACCCGAAGGTCACCAGCCCCGACTACCGCTCGTTCTGGATGCGCACCAGAACCAAAGCGCCGATCAGCAACTTCCTCGGATTCCCGATCGACAAGGACGTGCCGAAGTTCGCCGGCATCCTGGACGCCGAGGACTTCGCCGGGATCTCCGTCTACCAGGGCCGCGGAGTCGGCGGCGGTTCGCTGGTCAACGGCGGTATGGCCGTGACCCCGCGCCGCCAGCACTTCGCCTCGGTGCTGCCGTCAGTGAACGCCGACGAGATGTACGCGACGTACTACCCGAGGGCCAACTCCGGCCTCGGCGTGGGTCTCATCAACCCCGCATGGTTCGAGCGGACGTCGTACTACCAGTACTCGCGGGTAGGCCGCAAGCACGCCCAGCGCTCCGGCTTCGCCTGGACGTTCGTCCCGGACGTATACGACTGGGCGTACATGGAGGCGGAGGACAACGGCTCGGTGCCCAAGTCCGCGCTCGGCCAGGAGATCCTCTACGGCAACAACTACGGCAAGCGGACCCTGCCGAAGACCTATCTCGCCCAGGCCAAGGCCACCGGCAAGGTCACTATCTCGCCGCTGCACGAGGTCACTTCGGTCACTCCGGCGACGGGCGGGGACTACGCGGTCGCCATCCGGCAGATCGACACCAGCGGCGCCACCGTGGCCACCAAGACGGTCAAGGCGGGCAAGGTGTTCTTCGCGGCCGGCAGCGTCGGCACCAGCAAGCTCCTGGTGAAACTGAAGGCCACCGGCGCGCTCCCCCAGCTCAACGCCGAGGTCGGCAAGGGCTGGGGCGAGAACGGCAACGTGATGGTCGGCCGCGCGAACCATCTGTGGGACCCGACCGGCGACGTGCAGTCGACGATCCCGTGCTCGGGCATCGACAACTGGGACGGCGGCGGCGCCTTCGCCGAGGTCGCGCCGCTGCCGACGGGGATCGAGACCTTCGCCTCGTTCTATCTGTCGATCACGAAGAACACACGGCGGGCCGAGTTCACGTACAACCCGGCCACGCAGAAGGTCGATCTGTCCTGGCAGCGCGCCTGGAAGCAGGACTCGATCAACATGGCGAAGACCATCTTCGACAAGATCAACAGCAAGGAAGGGACGATCTACCGGACCGACCTGTTCGGCTCCAACAAGGTCTGGGGCGACCACCTCACCTACCACCCGCTGGGCGGCGCGGTCCTGAACAAGGCCACCGACAACTACGGCCGCCTGCACGGCTATCCGGGCCTGTACGTCATCGACGGCGCCCTCATCCCGGGCAACACGGCCGTGAACCCCTTCGTCACGATCACCGCGCTCGCCGAGCGCAACATCGAAAGGATCATCGCGACCGACCTGTGAGGCCCGTACTGCTGAACTGCTGCTCTGCTGATCGACACGCTCCGCCGCTCCGCTGAACCGCATGCTCCGCCGCTCAACGGATCCACCCCGGTGGCCCGGCCATAGTGCCGGGCCACCGGCGTACGGTGGAAGCGGATCTTCCACCGCAGGAAAGGCACCCTGGTGACCGACGACGTTCTGGTACGGACCGAGGGCCACGCCGCCCAGATCATGCTCAACCGGCCGCGTGCGCTCAACGCCCTCACCCACGCGATGGTCGGCGCCATCGACTCCGCACTGACCGCCGCGGAGTCGGACCCCTCGATCGAGACCGTCGTCCTGTCCGGCGCCGGCGAGCGCGGGCTCTGCGCGGGCGGGGACATCCGGGCCATCCACGACGACGCCAAGGCGGGCGGCGGCGCCTCCGCCGCCTTCTGGCGCGACGAGTACCGGCTCAACGCGCGCATCGCCCGCTTCCCCAAGCCGTACGTGGCCCTCATGGACGGCATCGTGATGGGCGGCGGTGTCGGCTTGTCCGCGCATGGTGCGCTGCGTGTCGTCACCGAGCGCTCGCGGGTCGCGATGCCGGAGACGACCATCGGCTTCGTACCGGATGTGGGCGGTACGTATCTGCTCTCCCGTACTCCCGGCCTGCTCGGCACACATCTGGCGCTGACCGGTGCGGCGGTCGGGGCGGCGGATGCGCGGCTGTGCGGGCTCGCCGATCACTTCGTTCCCTCCGAGCTGCTGCCCGGGCTCCAGGCGGATCTCGCGCGGCTGCCCGCGCACGAGGCGCTCGCCCGGTGGGCGCGGCCCGCACCCGAGGGAGAGCTGGCCGAGGCCCGTGAGTGGATCGACGCGTGCTACGCCGCGGACACCGTCGAGGAGATCCTGGAGCGCCTGCTCGACAGGGGCGTGCCGGCCGCGAAGGAGGCGGCGGTCACGCTCCAGTCGAAGTCGCCCACCTCGCTCAAGGTGACCCTCGAAGCGGTCCGGCGGGCAAGCGGGCTGGGCTCGCTGGAGGAAGTCCTCGTCCAGGAGTTCCGCGTCTCGTGCGCCGCCGTGACGATGCCCGATCTCGTGGAGGGCGTGCGCGCCCAGGTCATCGACAAGGACCGGTCGCCGAAGTGGTCCCCTGCCGATCTGGCCTCGGTGACGGCGGCTGATGTGGAGCGGTTCTTCGCTCCCGTACGAGAAGAGCTGACTTTCCGGCCAGAACCGCCGTACGCGAAGAGCTGACCTTCTAGCCGGAACCCCCGCCGCCCCCTGCGGGGCGGCGGTCACCTTGACATGCAGCCTTTTGGCTGCCTATCGTTTTTAGGCAGCCAAAAGCCTGCGTATTGGCTCGGGGGTCGGAGCAGGCGATGGACGAGGTCTTCAAGGCGCTGGCGGATCCGAGCAGGCGCCGGCTGCTCGACCGTCTCAATGAGCGAGGCGGGCAGAGCCTGCGCGAGCTGTGTGCGGGGCTCGACATGGCCCGCCAGTCGGTGAGCAAGCACCTCGCCCTGCTCGAAGCGGCCCATCTCGTCACCTCGGTGAAGCAGGGCCGCGAGAAGCTCCACTACCTCAACGCCGAGCCGATCAACGCCATCGCCGACCGCTGGATCAGCCGTTACGACCGCGCGCGGGTGCAGGCACTCGCCGACCTCAAGACAGCACTGGAGCACTCCCCCATGGACAGCAACGCGTTCGTCTACACGACCTACATCCGTACGACGCCCGAGAAGCTCTGGCAGGGCCTGACCGACCCGGCGTTCACCAGCCGCTACTGGGGCATCTCGCTGCGCACCGACTGGACGCCCGGTTCCCCGGTCGTCTGGGAGGGCGAGGGCCTGTCGGGGGCGGACCCGGCCCAGGTGGTCCTCGAGGCGGATCCGTACCGCCGGCTCTCGTACACCTGGCACACCTTCACGCCCGAGTGGGCCGAGGCGGTGGGGGTCGACGAGGGCACCTACGAGAAGCTGGCGGCCGAGCCGCGCTCCAAGGTGGCCTTCGACCTCGAGCAGCAGGGTGAGATCGTCCAACTGACCGTCGTCCACGACGGTTTCGAGCCGGGCAGTACCCTGCAGCAGATGATCTCCGGCGGCTGGCCGCATCTGATCTCCGACCTCAAGACACTCCTGGAGACCGGCGAGACGCTGCCGCGCGAGCAGTGAACGACGGGGCGGCTACCAGCCCTTCACGGGCGGCTGGGGCCAGGGCGGCGGTTCGGGCACGGGCGCCGACGACAGGACCTGCGCCACCGAGGACAGGCTCTGCGCCGGGACACGGCCCGCGAGCCAGCCGAGGAGCAGCCGGGACGGGCCGGCCACGACCGGTCCGTGCGAGAAGATCTCCCACCGTACGCAGAGGTCGGTTGCCTCGACGGCCGTGACCGGGAAGTTCCGGGACCGCAGGGTGTGCAGCGTGTCGTCCAATGCCCATCGCACGTACGGGGCTGGCCACTTGTCGCTGTCATAGCCGATGCCCAGGTCCGTGTGATGGGTCTCCAGTTCGCGCAGACAGCGCAGCAGCGTGTAGCGGGCAGTGTGCTGCCAGCCGCCTCCCGACGTGACCTCGCGCTCCCAGTCCCGGGCGGTCAGCGACCGCGCCCGGGCGATGAACTCCTCGGCGCCCTCGCTCAGTTCGCGCACGAGGGCGGGCCCCGGCAACGCGGCCGTCTCCTCGACGGGGCGGCTGTACGCGGCGGTGGTCGGGTCGCAAGCCCCCGCATCCCGGTCGGAGCGCGCCGCACCGCTCAGGATGCGGATGTACGCACCGAGGGCCTGTGCCACATGCGCGACCCCGTAGGCCCGCGTCCATCCCGGGAGCGACGCCGGGGCTCGCAGCTCCTGCTCGCCGAGCGGACTCACGGCCGCGACGAATCGTTCGGCCGCGCCCTCCGCCAGATCGATCGCCTGCTCGGTGCTCAGCATCCCGGCCCCCGTCTTCCGTATCGCCTTTGCACGTTCGGCCGATCCGCTCTGCGCGATCAGCCCGTCAGTTCCGCACGCTCAACCGGTCAGTTCTGCGCGATCAGCCGATCAGCCCTGCACGTTCAACCGATCAGCGATCTTGTCATGGAGCCGCTCGGACACCTGGCAGTCCCACCGCCGTGCCGCTTCGGCGGCCAACTCCCGCGTCCAGGTCCAGCTGTTGCGGGCCGCGTCGCGCAGGGCTTCTTCCTCCAGCGGGGCCGTTGTCCTCGCGTAGCGGGCGATGTCCTCGGCCGGCAGGTCCTGTTCCAGGGCGCGGCTGGGGGTGAGCCAGTGGGTGGTGCTCTGCCGAAGGACACGCAGCAACTGGAGCTGCTGGGGCGCGATCATCGCGGTCAACAGGTTGTGCGCGCGGGCCAGTTCGCCGCGGGCGAGGATGTGGGCGAGGGCCAGGGTCCAGTTGGTGAGTTCGTCGATCCGCTGCTGCGCGGTGACCGCGGCCTCCGGTTCCCGGCGTTCGGCCAGGACGCGGGCGGCCTCGGTGAGGCGGCCGGTGCGGTCGAGCAGGACGGCCGCCTCGGGGCGCGGCAGGTGGACCAGGCCCGCCCAGCCGGGGACTTCGTCGATCCCGGTGCCGGCCGCTGTCAGATGGAACTCGCCGCGCATCAGGTCGTCGAAGACCACCGCGAGGATGCCGAACATGTTCGTGTACGCGAGTTCCAGCGGCGCGAGCCGGCCGAGGAAGGCTTCGCCGTCGAAGGTGTCGAGGTGTTCGTCGCGGACGTACAGATACGCCTCGATGTCCGAGTGCTCGTCCGCCTCGCCGAGGGTCCACGACCCGTAGAGCAGGACTCCTTCGAGGCGTTCGTCGGCCTCGGCGAGCTCGCGGAGACGGGCGATGCGCTCGTCGAGCGCCGCGTGCTGGGGCATCAGCGAGTGGTTCCTTACGCGAGGAAGTCGGATACGGCGGCGACGAACAGCTCCGGATCGTCGAGCCAGGGGAAGTGGGCGGCTCCGGGCTGCTCCACGTAGGCGGCGGCCGGGAAGAGGTCGGCGAAGGTCCGCACCGCGGCCGGCGGAGCGCCCGGGTCGACCTCGCCGGCGAGCAGCAGCACCGGTGCGTGCAGGGCGCTCAGTGCCGCACGGGTGGCGTCCGGCTGGAAAGCACCCTCGCCGCCGTAGACGGCCATCGCCTCCACGTTGCGCTGAGTGGCCTCGCGAGCGTGGTGCGCACGGGCCGTCTCGTCCCAACGCCCGTAATGGAACGGGGCGATGGCCTCCCAGTGCTCCGGCTCCGCCTTGCCCGCAGCGATGGCCTGGAAGGCCGCGTACGCCTCGGCGAACCACGGCTCGTCGCGGCGTCGCAGTACGCAAGCCCGGCGCTCATCGCCGCTGGGCGGCAGTCCCACGGCGAACATGCCCGGAGTGATGAGCAGCAGCCGCGCGATGCGCTCGGGGTGCCGCGCCGCGTACAGGCTCGCGAGGTTCGCCCCGCCCGAGTGGCCGAGAAGCTCGACCGTCTCCAGGCCCAGGTGCTCTCGTAGCGCCTCGACATCGTCGACGAGCCGGTCGCAGCGGTACGTGGCCGGGTCCTGCGGAACCGCCGAGTCGCCGGTGCCCCGCAGATCCAGGGTGATCAGCTGACGGTGCCGGGTGAGGCCGCCGAGGTCGCCCAGATAGGCGGAGGCCTGCATGCCGCCGGGCAGACAGATCAGCGGACGGCCGCTTCCCTGGGTGTGAAAGGCGAGCTTGCTGCCGTCGTACGCGGTGAAGGTGACAGTCATAGGCTCCGAGCCTCTCAACCTTGATCGGTGCGGGCAAACGGGTTTTCCGCACGGCGGTACGCACCCCCGCTCCGCGGGGAATGCTTCCCCTCGGACGGGGAACCCGCAGCTCACCCGGTCCGCGCCCCGGAGCGAGGTGCGATGCACACACCATCCGAACCACCCCACCTGACCATCACCGAACTCGCCTGGGGCGAGGACAGCGCCGTGCTGCGCGTGAGCGGCGAACTCGATCACTCCGGCGAGGACTTCTTCCTGCGCACCCTCGGTTCCGTGATCGAATCCGGGCGCCAGCATGTGGTACTCGATGTGACCGCGCTGGTGTTCTGCGACTCCCGGGGCCTCAACTGCCTGCTCGCGATCAGCTGGCTGCTGCAGCGCCGCCAGGGAGTCCTGCTGCTCGCGGGCGTCGGGCGCCGTCTCGCCCTGCTGCTCGCCGGCACGGGCAGCGCCGAGATGCTGCCGATGCACCCCTCGGTGGGCCGCGCGCTGGAAACACTGCCGCCGCGCCACCGTCCGCCCTGGCCCCCGCTGCGGCCGGGCGAGGAACACCAACTGGACGCCGGCTGACGGTCGTTCCGCAACGAACCCGGACAGCGAGTCGCTCAGAGCACCGGCAACAGCTCCGGCCGCTTGGCCACCCGGCCGTCTCCCGAGGACCTGCCGCGCAGCCGGCGGCCGAGCCACGGACCGAGGAAGCCGCCCGCCCAGCGCAGCTCCGCACCCCAGCCGCCCACCGGACCGACCGCGGGCGGCAGCGGCTGCGTCCACGCGTCACTGCTGCCGGGGAGCGCGAGTGCCTGGGCGAGCGACGCGGCGATCCGTTCATGGCCGAGCGGACTGGCGTGCAGCCGGTCCGCGCACCACAGCCGGGCGTCCGTGACGACCTCGTGCACGTTGGTCTCGGCGAGGCTCACGCCGTGCCGCCGGGCCGCTTCCCGAATGCCCGCGTTCAGCGCCACGACCCGGCCGCCCAAGGGCTTGGCCAGCGGGACGATCCGGGTGATGTCCGGATAGGTCACGGTCGCCACCCGGGCGCCCTGAGCGGTGAGTGCG
The DNA here is from genome assembly GCF_016464295.1 of Streptomyces sp. N35. Taxonomy (NCBI): domain Bacteria; kingdom Bacillati; phylum Actinomycetota; class Actinomycetes; order Kitasatosporales; family Streptomycetaceae; genus Streptomyces; species Streptomyces sp. N35. Next base: position 106,022 of record NZ_JAEIMH010000010.1, read on the forward strand.
GCGAACATCGCGTCGAGATGGCCGACCACCTCATCGGCGTCGAACTTCGGCCGCAGCAGATCGTTCACGCCGGCCACCACCGTCGCGACATCGGGCTTCAGCGCCAGCGCCGCATCGAGCTGCAGGGCACGGACCTGTCCGGCCAGACGTCCCCGTACGGCCAGATTGGCGTACAGGAACTCGGAGTTGAGTCCCGCGAGCTGCTCGGCGAGCCGGTCCGCGAAGCCCCGCAGTCCACCGGTGTCGTCACCGTCGCCCACCCCCTCGGTCTGACTGTCACCGAGCGCCACGTACCGCCCGTACACGAGGTCACCGTCACTCATGCCGCCCCCCCACTCCTGCGCGCCTCCAGAATTCCGGCGATGCGCTCGCACCACTCCAGATAGCCCTGCTCGAAGACCAGACCGCCGAGGCAGGTCAGATACGGGCCGATACGCTCGCCGCCCCGAAGGAACTCCTCCTCGCCGAGCCCCCTGCGGAACTTGAGCAGCAGCGATTCGAAGAGCTCGATCTTGGCCCGGGCGAACGTCGCCCGCTCGCGCAGCTGGGCTATCACGGGCGCCGTGTCCACGAGATCGCTCGACTGCACCTTGACCGCGAGGTCGTCGCGGAGCATCGACGGCTTCGCGGACGCTGCGGCAAAACGCTCCAGTTCGGCGAGACCGTCGTCGGTGACCTTGAACAGGCGCTTGTTGGGCCGGGATTCCTGCACCACTTCCCGGCCGGCCACGAGCCCGTCCGCCTCCAGCTTCGCGAGTTCGGCGTAGAGCTGCTGCGGCAGCGCGTGCCAGAAGTTGGCCACGCCCAGGTCGAAGGACTTGGCGAGCTGGTAGCCGCTCAGCTCCTCGTCGAGCAGCGCCGCGAGCACCGCATGGCGCAGAGCCATTTCGCTCCCTCTCCCTCTGTTGCAGTCAGCGCTCGCCATGATACTCAAGAATCTGACTATTCCTATACGTGATTATGCACGCGAGCATGGAGGACCCCATGACCCAGTCGACCCCGTTCCGCGCCGCCGTCGAGGCGGGCGATCTCGCCGCTCTGGAAGCGCTGTTCACCGAGGACGTCAGGCTGTACAGCCCGGTGAAGTTCCGGCCGTTCGAAGGCCGCGAGATGGTGCTCGGACTCTTCGGCGTGCTGCTGCGCACCTTCGAGGACTTCCACTACGTGGGCGAGCTCGAAGGCGCCGCCCGTACGAACTCCGACGACGAAACCGCCCCGGCCGAGGCCCTGTTGTTCCGTACGGTCGTCGACGGCAAGCAGGTGCACGGGATGGATCTGCTGCAGTTCGACGAGGACGGGAAGATCATGGAGTTCACGGTGATGGTGCGGCCGCAGTCGGCGGCGCAGGCCGTGCAGCAGGCGGTGTACGCGGGCCTGGTCGAGGCGGGTCTGGCGCCGGCGCCCGCGCAGGGTTGAACGGGTCCGGCCCCGCGCGTAATTGACTGAGGGCCGGGCGGCCACGACGCATAGGATCACGCGATGGATTCCAGCGTCATAGCGCGTGCCCGCCGGATCGACTGGCGCGCCCCCGTGCGCCGCCCGGCCCGCACCACCCTGCTGCTCACGCTGTTCTGCCTGCTCACCGCACTGGTCATCGCCGTTCCCGCGGTGCTGCCCAACGCCGGGCCGCGGCTGGGGAGCTTCGTCGAGACCTTCCGCCCGTGGCTCGGGCTCGCGGTCCTGCCGGTGCTGCTCTTCGCCCTGATCCGCCGCTCTCCCGCCGTGGCCGCGTCGGCCCTCGTACTGGTCCTGGTCTGGCTGGAGGTCTTCGCCGGGTGGTCAGGCGAGGACTCGTACGACATCGAAGTCGTGCAGCACAACGTGAGCGACACGCACGCCGATCCGGCCCGCCTCGCCCGTCATCTCCTCGACAGCCGGGCCGAGTTGATCGCCCTGGAGGAAGTCACACCGACCGCACGCGAGGCCTTCGTCGGCGTCCTGGACGACACCTATCCGCACCACGCCCACATCGGCACCGTCGACCTCTTCTCCCGCCACCCGCTGAGCGATGTGCGCCGGGTGGATCTGCGGCCGCCGGGGATCCCGGCGGGCTGGGAGCGGGGGCTGCGCGCGACGGCCCGGCTGCCGCAGGGCGAGACGGCCGTGTACGTCGCCCATCTGCCGTCCGTACGGTTCCGGGCCACCGGCTTCGGGACGGACCTGCGGGACGCGAGCGCCCGGCTGCTCGGCGAGGCGCTCGACAGCGAACCGCTGGAGCGCGTGCTGCTGCTCGGGGACCTCAACAGCACCACGGACGACCGCGGTCTCGATCCCGTGCTCGGGCGGCTCGACGCCCTCGACGAGCGGTTCGCGTTCAGCTGGCCGAGCTCCCTGCCCGTGGCCCGGATCGACCAGGTGCTCGCCAAGGGCGCGCGCGTGGTCGGCGTACGGACCCTGCCCGACACCGGGAGCGACCATCTGCCGATCGCGGCACGCATCAGATTCTGACGACCTACGACGCACGACGCACGACGCACGACGATCAGATGCCGAGTCCGCGGACGCGCATCGGACTCCGAGGGCGCGCATCGGACTCCGACGGCGCGCATCAGGTTGCGCGCCCTCGGATCACGCGTGCCGCAGCGGTGTCAGCTGCTCGATGTCGTAGCGCGCCCGCAGCTCGGCGATCGCCGTGTCGTCCACCGGTGCGCCCGAGCGCAGGAGTTCGAGGAGTTCCTCGAAGTAACGCTCGTGGTCGGGCGGTGGGGACGCCTGGAAGAACATCTTCGCCGGGGTGTCCGTGCGGTTGGCGAAGGCGTGCGGGCAGCCCGGCGGAACGACGATGACCGTGCCCGGCGTGGCCCGTACCGTGCCGGCGCCGCTGAGCGAGCGCCAGTCGCGCCAGTCGTCGGGCGTACGGACGAGGGGTTCGAAGGCCAGGATGTCCAGTTCGCCTTCCAGGACGTAGAACAGCTCCTCGCTGCGAGTGTGCCGATGCGCGCCCACATCGAACCCGGGCGGTACGACCACCTCGAAGCTGGACGCGACGCTGGAGTGCTCACCGGTGACCTTGAAGGTGACCTCGTGCGCCGGGACCTGCAGGGTGCGCCCCTGGCCGGCGGGAACGAGGAGACCGTCGCGTGGGATCGCCGCCGTCACCAGGTCACCGGCAATCCCTCGGGGCCGCGGATCAACGCGCCGGGGCGCCAGCGCAGTTCGTCCACGGGGACCGCGAGCGTCAGGTCCGGGAGACGGTCGAGCAGGGTGGAGACGAGCAGTTCGCACTCCAGGCGGGCGAGCATGCCGCCCACGCAGTAGTGCGGTCCGTGTCCGAAGGCCACGTGCGGGTTGGGTGAGCGCGTGAAGTCGATGGTGTCGGGGTCGGGGAAGACCTCGGGGTCCCGGTTCGCCGCCAGGTAGGAGACGTAGACCGCGTCGCCCGCCGCGATGTCCACACCGCTGACGGTGACGTCCTCCAGGGCGATACGGGACAGGCCCACGGAGTTGCGGTGCGGGATGTAGCGGAGCAGCTCGTCGATGGCGCCAGGGCGCAGGCCGGGGTCCGTGCGCAGCCGGTCCCACAGCTCGGGGCGGCTGAGCAGCAGATAGACCATGTTTCCGGTGTTGTTGGTGACTGCTTCGCCGCCGATCTGGATCAGGAGGGCGAGGCCCACGGCCTCGGACTCGCTGATCTCGTCGCGTGCGACGGCGGCGGCGAGCAGGCTGGTGACGTCCTCGCCGGCGGGCTGTGCGCGCAGTCGTTCGGCGAAGTACCCGCACATGGCGCGCTTGGCCTCTTCGCTGCGCTCCGCGCCCTCGGCGGAGGACAGGATGCGCACGGTCCACTCGTGCATCCGCGGCCGGTCCGCCTCGGGGACGCCCATCACCTCGCACACCACGGCCAGCGGGAACGGTGCGAGGACCCGCTCGGTGAGGTCCGCCGGCGGGCCCTCGTCGAGCAGCGGCTCGATCAGCTCGTCGAGCATCGCCTGGGCGCGGGCGCGCAGGCGCTCCACTCCCCTGCTGGTGAACGCCGGGGCGACAGTGCGGCGCAGCGTGGTGTGGTGCGGCGGGTCCTGGACCCCGACGGCCTCCTTGCTCGGGATGAAGTGCGGCGCGAGCCGGGTGACATCACGGTCCATGACGGCGGCGCGGCTGAACCGCGGGTCGTTGGTGACCGCCTTGACGTCCTGGTGCCGGGTGACCAGCCAGGCCCAGCCCGCACCGTGCGGGAGCCGGATCCGGGTGACCGGGCCCTCCTGCATCAACTCGGCGAGCACCGGGTCGAATTCGGTGCCGTTGAGCTCGGGCGCCGGCCACTCCCGTACGGGAGAGAGTCCGCCCTTGTCCGAGGCCGCCGGCAGCCCCGTGACCGTGGTCACCGCGACCACCTCCCCAGGGACATCTCGGCGGTGATGCCGGGGCCGAATCCGGCGAGCATTCCGGTGGCCGCCTCGTGGGCGCCGCCCTCGTCGAAGAGCCGGCGCAGCGCGTCCAGGACGACGGCGCTGGCGATGTTGCCGTACTCGGTGAGCGTGGCCCGGCTGAAGCGGAACGCTTCGGGGGCGACGCCGAGGAACTTGCTGAGGTCGTCGAGGATCCGCGGACCGCCGGCGTGGATGATGTAGAAGTCCAACTGCGCCGCGTCCCAGCCGTGTTGACCGGCGACCTCCTTGAGCGCGGGGGCAAGCGGCTCCATGGTGCCGGGTACGCGCTTGTCGAGCTGGAAGTGGAAGCCGGTGGCGCGGACCTGGTAGGAGATCCAGTCCTCGGTGTCGGGCACCAGGTAGGACGCGTTGCGCTCCAGGGTGATGCCGGTGCCTCCGGTGCCGCGGACGACGGCGGCCGCGATGCCGTCGCCGAAGAGTCCGTTGGAGAGCAGATTGCCGACGCCGAGATCGGCGGGCTGGTAGCACAGCGAGCAGAACTCGCAGGAGACGATCAGCGCATTGGCCTTCGGGTAGGCCGTGCAGAAGTCATGGGCCCGGTTGACGGCGGCACCGCCCGCGGCGCAGCCGAGCTGGGCGATGGGGATCTGGCGGGTGTCGCTGCGGAACCCCATGCGGTTGATCAGCCAGGCCGTCATCGACGGCATCATGAAGCCGGTGCAGGACACGTAGATGATCACGTCGATGTCCTGGGCGCGGATTTCGGCGTCCGCGAGCGCCCTGCGTATGACTTCCGGCACGCGCCGCTTGGCCTCGGCCTCGTAGACGGCGTTGCGGGCCTCGAAACCGGGGTGGCGCAGCGTCTCCTCGATCGGCTGGACGATATGCCGCTCCTTGACCCCGGTGTTCTCTATCAGGCGCAGTGCGAGATCGAGTTGGGGATGGTCGGCGTGCACTTCACGCGCCAGATCGAGAGTCTGCTCCATGGTGATCACGTGCTCGGGTACGGAGACCGCCGGTCTGCAGATCGTCGCCATGGGGGGCCCTTCTGTGTCGCCGAGGTGCGCGAGATGCGTGCACTCACCATGTCCCCCGGCCCCGGGTCGGCCCCCAGTTCAACTGGGCCGAACCGGTGACGCGCCCGGCCGCACATGGCTCTTGCCTTGTCCGCCCCTGCGGCCCACACTGCCGCCGTGCACCGGCCTGAGAGCGCCCCGCGTCCCGCCCCCGGCTCCCCCGACGTCGTGGTGATCGTCCTCGACGACCTCGGGTTCGCCCAACTGGGGAGCTACGGATCCGACATGGAGACCCCGCACATGGACCGCCTGGCCTCGGGCGGGCTGCGGTTCAACCGCTTCCATGTCACCGCGATGTGCTCCCCGACCCGGGCGAGCCTGTTGACGGGCCGCAATCACCATGCCGTGGGCATGGGCTTCCTCGTCGACCTGCCGATCGCGTATCCCGGCTACACGGCCCGGCTGCCGAAATCCGCGGCCCCGCTCCCCCGCGTCCTGCGCGACGCCGGGTACTCGACGCTGGCCGTCGGCAAATGGCATCTGACCCCGCGCTGGGAGCGCACGGCCTCGGGGCCCTTCGACCGCTGGCCACTGGGCTACGGCTTCGAGCGGTACTACGGCTTTCTGCAGGGCGACACGAACCACTGGGCGCCCCATCTGGTCCGCGACAACCACTACACCGAGCCGCCCGCGGGCCCCGACGAGGGCTACCACCTGAGCGAGGACCTGGCCGACAGCGCGATGCGGATGGTCCTCGACCAGCATCAGGCGACCCCCGACAAGCCGTTCTTCCTGTACTTCCCGCTCGGCGCGATGCATGCCCCGCACCATGTCGCGCCCGAGTGGATCGAGCGCTACCGCGGCCGTTTCGACCAGGGCTGGGAGCGCTGGCGCGAGGAGACCTTCGCCCGGCAGGTGGCAGCAGGTGTCGTCCCTGCGGGAACCACTCTGTCCGAGCGTCCGCCGTGGATCCCCGACTGGCGTGAACTCCCTTCGGACCAGCGGCGGCTGTTCTCCCGTATGCAGGAGGTGTACGCGGGGTTCCTCAGCCACACCGACGCGCAGATCGGCCGGCTCCTGGACTTCCTGGAGCGGATCGGGCGCCTGGACAACACCCTGGTGCTGCTGCTCTCCGACAACGGCGCGAGCGCGGAGGGCGGGCAGCTCGGCACCCCCAACGAGCACCGCTTCACGGCCCGTTCGGGCGACACCGTGGATGCCAATCTCGCCGCGTACGACGACTGGGGCGGCCCTGCCACGTATCCGCACTACGCGTGGGGCTGGGCCTGGGCGGGCAATACGCCGCTGCGGCTGTGGAAGCGCTACACCTGGCTGGGCGGCACCCGTGCGCCACTCATCGCGCACTGGCCGCGCCGGATCGCTGAACAGGGCGCGCTGCGGGGGCAGTTCGCGCATGCCGTGGACCTGATGCCGACGATTCTCGACGCGTGCGGGGTGGAGCGGCCCGGGCAGGTGGACGGAGTGGAGCAGGAGCCGTTCGACGGGCGGAGTCTGCTGGGCGTGTTCGACGATTCCGAGGCGCCCGCGCCGCGCGGCACGCAGTACTTCGAGATGCTGGGGTCCCGGTCGATCGTGCACGGCGGCTGGAAGGCCACGACCGACCATGTCTCGCACGGGGTGGCGGACGAGGAGCGGCTGCTGCCGGGCAGCCGGGACTTCGCGGCGGACCGCTGGTCCCTGTTCCGCTTCGCCGAGGACTTCGCCGAGGCGCACGACATGGCCGACGAACACCCGGAGGTTGTACGGGAGTTGGCGGCGCGCTGGGACGCGGAGGCGGCCGCGAACCAGGTGCTTCCGCTGGACGACCGGATGCAGGAGCGGCTGAGCGCGATGATCGGTCCTGCCTGGCCGCTGCCCGGCCGGGGGGTGTATCTGCCGGGCGGCTCGCCCGTGCACGACGAGGCGCTGCCGCTGCTCTTCGGCGGGTTCACGCTCAGCGCCGACGCCGAGGTGCCGACGGCCGGAGCGCGCGGGGTGCTATGCGCGCTCGGCGATCTGACCGGCGGTTTCGTCCTGTACGCCGATGACGCGGGGCGGCTCACCTTCGCCTGCTCTCGCGCCGGGGACCTGGACCGGGTGGCCGCGCCCGAGCCGCTCACGCCCGGCCGGCAGTCACTCGCCGTGCGCTTCGACGTCGCCACGGGCACGTATGCCCTCCTCGTGGACGAGAAGGAGGTGGCGAGCCGCGCGCTCGGCGGCCCGTTCCCGTTCACCTTCCAGCACGGCGGTACGGGGCTGTGCGTCGGGCGGGACCGGGGGCTGCCGGTGGAAGACGGCTATCGGCCGCCGTACCCCTGGACCGGGGTGCTGCATCAGGTGGTGATCGAGACGCCTCATGGACGGCGTGCCGCTCGGCGCGCACTCAAGGACGAGATCGAGGCGGCGATCCACGCGGACTGAGGCGGCATTCACCGCGTCCGGCGTCCCGCCCCCGCGCCCGTGGCCGCGGCGCCCGACGGAATGGCCGGAGTGTCATCCCCCCTCCGGCCCCGCAGCCGTATGCGCCGACCTCATCCGAGTCGCCTGTTCGGCCTACCGCGCATGCACCCGCCTGCCACCCCCACGACAGTGACAGGTGTGACCACAGCCACCGATTCCGCAGCTCCGGCGTCCGCGCCCCCGGTGCTCGACAACCGGACGAAGAACATCGTCTTCGTGACGATCATGCTGGGCGTACTGCTCGCCGCACTCGACCAGACCATCGTGGGCACCGCGCTGCCGACGATCGTCTCGGATCTCGGCGGCGGTGCGCACATGTCGTGGGTGGTCACGGCCTATCTGCTCGCGGAGACGGTCTCGACGGTTCTGGTCGGCAAGTTCGGCGACCTCTTCGGACGGAAGATCGTCTTCCAGGTGTCGGCGATCGTCTTCATCCTCGGCTCGTTCCTGTGCGGCCTCGCCGGGAACATGCTGATGCTGGTGCTCTTCCGCGGTATCCAGGGCATCGGCGCGGGCGGTCTGATGGTGACCGCGATGGCCCTGATCGCCGATGTGATCCCGCTGCGCGAACGCGGCAAGTACCAGGGCGCGATCGGCGCGGTCTTCGGCGTCTCGACGGTCATCGGGCCGCTGCTCGGCGGCCTGTTCACGGACCATCTGTCGTGGCGCTGGGCGTTCTACGTGAACGTGCCGATCGCCATCGCCGTGGTCGTCGCGGCCGCGCGCACCATTCCCAGCGTCCGCTCGGCCGCGAAACCGGCGATCGACTATCTCGGCATCGCCCTGGTCGCGGCCGGAGCGAGCGCCCTGATCCTGGCGACGAGCTGGGGCGGCAACGAGTACGCGTGGAGCTCGGGCATCATCATCGGCCTGTTCGTCGGCGGTGCGCTGGCGCTCGCGGCGTTCGCCGTGGTGGAGACCCGCGCGGCCGAACCGATGCTGCCCATGCGCCTGTTCAGCAATCCCGTCTTCACGGTCTGCTCGGTGCTCAGCTTCATCGTGGGCTTCGCGATGCTCGGCGCGATGACGTTCCTGCCGATCTATCTCCAGTACGTGGACGGGGACTCGGCCACCGTGTCGGGCGTCCGCACCCTGCCCATGGTCCTCGGCCTGCTGATCGCGTCGGTCTTCAGCGGCAACGTGGTCAGCAAATCCGGCCGGTACCGGATCTTCCCCATCGTCGGCTCGGCGGTGATGACGCTCGGCCTCTTCCTGATGTCGCGGATGTCCGCCGACACCAGCGCCTGGCTGGAGTCCCTGTACATGTTCGTGCTCGGCGTCGGCATCGGTCTGTGCATGCAGGTCCTGACCATCGCCGTGCAGAACACGGTCGAGTACGCGGATCTGGGCACCGCCACATCGGGCGTGACCTTCTTCCGTACGCTCGGCAGCGCCTTCGGCACGGCGGTGTTCGGCACGATCTACGCCAACACCCTGGAGCCCAACCTCGAGGAAGGCATCGCGGCCGCCGCACGGCTCGGCGCCGATCCGGCGCAGGCCGCGCAGGCAGCGGAGAGTCCACAGGGCCTGCACCGGCTGCCCGCCGAACAGGCCGCGCCGATCATCGAGGCGTACGCGGACACCGTGCAGACCGTGTTCCTGTGGACCGTGCCGGTCGCGGTGCTCAGCTTCCTCGTGGCCCTGTTCCTCAAGGAGGTCCGGCTGCGGGACTCCGCACGCTCCTCCTCCGCCGACATGGGCGAGGGCTTCTCCTCCCCCGCCGCCAACGCGGACTCCCAGCGGCTCCTCGAACTCGCCGTCGGCAAGGTCTTCAAGACCAAGGGCCTCTCGGACGCCCGCCAGGTGGTGGCCGCTTCGGACACCCGCCTTGACATGGCGGGTGCCTGGGCGGTCATGCAGGTGTCGCTGCTGCACCGGATGGTCGGCCACGCGAGCCTGGGTCTGGTCGGCCGGACCAAGCACGTGCCACCGGAGGTGCTGCTGCCGGTGTTCGACCGCATGGTCGACGAGGGATTCGTGACCCGCGACGGCAGCCTCCTCTCGCTCACCGCCGCCCGGGGGCGAGGGGCGGGGGCCATCGGCAAGGCCTGGTCGGGCTGGTTGGGCGGGCAAGGCGAAGCCGGCAACGGGCGCCCCCCGGGCCCCGAACTGCGCACGGCCGTCGACACGATCGCCAAGCGGATGCTGGCAGAGGATCTGCAGCAGAGCCTGCTGGAGCAGGAGCCGGCAGGGGTGCGCTAGGCACTGCCCGGGGAGTGAAGGCTCCGGCGGGGTGTACGGCCTAGCGGGGGGCGGCGCCCCCCCCAACTCACCGGGCTCGGGGCCGCTGGGGGGGGGTCGGCGATTGCGGACAGACGTACAGCTGCATGGTGTCGGCGCTGCCGACCTGGATCGCGGTCGGCTGCTCGGGGCTCCGGCCGACGGCGCTGCCCGCGGACTCGGCGGCTTGGTCCTCGTATGGGATCCAGCTGCCCGACTCGCCGTCCCATTCGAAGGTGGCGATGGCCAGTTGGGGAACCATCCGTGCCTCGCAGACCGTGCAGAAACGGGGAATCGAGTCGGTGCGGCCCCACGGGGGCCAGCCGCCGACCTTCCAGCCGGGCGCGTCGGCCAGCTCGGCGTCGTAGAACTCCTTCGGATCATCCGCGTACGAACTGTCCACAGCGTCGCCGGCCGCCTGCCATCTGCTCCAGTCCTCGACCTGTTGCCTCAACTCCGGGCTCAGATCGAAGGTGCTGGGGTACTCCGTGATCTGCTCCGGTGCCAGCAGACACGGCTCCGGAACGTAGTCGCCTCGCCAGTCCGCCTCATACGGCTCTGGCGGCGCGGCGAGGACTTCACCGACCTCCGCAGCGCGCCGCCAGAACAGCGCGGTCGATGGCTTGGCATCCGGTTCATGGTCGTAAGGGCACCACAACACCTGGAGCAGGTCAGCCTGTCCGGGCGGCCGCAACAGCGGGACATCACGCACGTACAGCTGAGCCACGGGAAGCATCGGTACCGGGCACTCCGCGGGCGGAGGACCCGCGTCGAGCCGTTCCCTGAGCACCGCGTCGTTGCGCTCCTTGATCGCCGATTCCTCCGGTGTGAACTCCGGGCCATCGGGATCACGGTGCAGCCGCTCCAGCCTGCGCCTTTCGAGCCGGACTGCCGCCGGATACGTGCGGGAGCCGCTGTCCCAGTGCCCGGTGCTCTCACAGTGCGGCCACGGCTCATCCGCGGGCCACAGCAGCGGCCCTCCGACCGAGCTGTCCCGTACCGACGGCGTCCCGGCACGCGGGTGCAGCCGTATCGCGGTCCGCGCCAGCGGAGCGAGCTCCGGAAAGACCGCGGCGACATCCAACGGCCGTGGTGGAGTGGTGCGTACGAAAACCATGTCGCCGATCTTGCCACCCGCCACTGACAGTTCCCCAGGGCTCGGGCGACGCCGCCTTCCGCTCGCGGCTGCCCGTCGGGAGAGCAGGCCCTAGCCGTCGAGGCGCTTCTCGAACCAATGGTGCGCGTAGTACTCGTCGTTGAACGCCGGGACCTCCTCGTAACCGGCCGACCGGTAGAGCGCGATCGCTTCACGGAGCTCCCCGTTGGTCTCCAGACGCACCGACCGTGCACCGGATCGCACCGCGTACGCCTCGAGTTCGGCCAGCAGCCGGCGTCCGAGGCCGAGGCCGCGGGCGGACTTCGCCACCCACATGCGTTTGATGTACGGCGGCTCGTCCCCGCCGAGGTGGATGCCGCCGCAGCCGACCGGCTCCCCGTGCAGGCGCGCCACCACGAACACCCCGTGCGGCGGCCCCAGGACACCGGCATCCGGCACCGCGCTGAGCGCGGCGTCGAAGCCCTCCTCGAAACGTCCGCGCAGCTCGTCGAAGTACGCCCGCAGGCAGGCCACGGAGTCCGGATGCGCCGGATCCAGCTCCTCCACGCTCACCGTCCCCGCGGTGAGCAGCCGGTCGACCTCGGCCATGGCGGCGGTGAGCCGGGTGCGCTGCCGCTCGTTGAGCGAGGTGAGGATCAACTCGGCCAGTTCGTCGCTGCGTTCGTCGAGTACGGCCCGTTCCTTCCGCCCGGCCGCCGTGAGCCGCACAGTGCGCACCCGCCGGTCGCGCTTCTGCGGCTCCACGGTCACCAGTCCGTCCCGCTCGAGGGACCGAAGCAGCCGGCTCACGTATCCGGAGTCGAGCCCGAGCCGGTCCCGCAGCCGTCGCACGTCCCGCCCCTCGACTCCGATCTCCCACAGCAGCCGGGCCTCACCGACGGGACGGTCCGTACCGAGGAAGTGGTCGTGCAGCACTCCGATGCGTTCGCCGACGGTGCGGTTGAAGCGCCGGACTTGGGCGATTGACTCAGCATCCATTCTCTGACTCTAGTCAGAGACTCTTGCGGAACGCAGCCCAATTGCGGGAATCGGAGGCACACTTGGCCGAGTGGATCGAGCAGATCGAGTGGATCGAGTGGATCGAGTGGATCCTCCATCGGATCGGGGTGGGGAATGGGACGACGACTGCTTTGCGCCACCACGGTGTTCCTGGTCCTGGCGCTCACCTCGTGCGGCGAGAGCCCGGACGACCTCACGGTCGAGGGTTCGCCGCCGGAGTCGCCGTACGACGGGCCGCTGGACCTGCCGGTCAAGGAGGTCCCGGACGAGGACGCGGACGACGCGTACACCCCCGTCGAGTCACTCGGGTCCGCGGGCCGCGCCCTGGAGTGCGACTGGGAGGTCATGAGCGGCGGCAGAGGCGACCGGTGGAGCAAGTCCGACGGCGGCAGCACACCCGAGGACGGACTCCGCCTCTACTTCGAGATCTACCAGCCCGGCCTCCCCACGTCCGGCTATCGGATCGAGCACAAGGAGAAGGGACGCGTCCTCTTCTCGTACGACGTGCAGGGCCGCACCAAGGTCGCGGTGATCGTCGCCAAGGACCAGCCGAGGCGGCCCGGTTGGGGCCCTGACACCTCGGCACACTGCGATGTCGCCGAACTCCCGGAGAACTTCACCGACGACCTGGCCGACGACATCTGGCACGACCTCGACGGACGGCGCGTACCGACAGCGATCATCACCAGCAGCGAGGGCTCCGGCCACTGCGACTGGCAGCGGGCGCACTTCCTGGAGATGGGTTCGGGCGTGAAACGTGTCCTGTACGCCCGCGACCCGCACACCATCCTTCCGGACACCATGCTGACCTCCCCGTACGAGAAGGACGTCGAGCTGCCCGCAGACGCGAAGGACAGCGGCTACCGCCTGGACGACTGGCAGTTGTGGCGTACCGGCAGCAAGTCCGCCGTGTACGTGCGCACTACGGACGGCGTGGAGAAGTGGCCGGCGGTGCGCAAGGGAATGGCGTGCGCGTGACCGCGCGGCGTCACCTGAGCGCGCCCCGCGGTGCCAGCCGCACGAACGGCAGCTCCCGCCCTGCCGCGCGGTAGTCGGCGAGGGTGCCGTCCACCGTGAAACCCATGAACTTCACCAGCTTGCGGGCCGCGCGAGGGTGGCGTGCCGCGTAGCCGGCCATGAAGGCGCCTCCTTCCTCGGCGTTCAGGGGCTCGGCCGTGACGGGCAGCCGCCGGGCGCCCACCTGGATGGTGACCTCGGGGTGGGCGAGCAGGTTGCGGTACCACTGTGCGTTCGGCCCGAATCCGGAGCAGACGATGTACGAGCCGCTGGAGCGCTCGTGCTCGACCACCTCGATCACCACCTGCCGCGGCTGTCCCGACACGCGGCCGATGTGGTTGAGCAACAGCAGACGGCTGGGCACCAGGGCGCCAAGTCCCATGCGGTAGAGGCGGATCGGGGCACGGAAGGCCGCGCGGCGCAGCCCGGTCGGCGGTGTGGGACGTCGGCTGATCTCCATGATGGCCGGACCCTACGCCCGCCAGGCGACGGGCAGCGCCTCGGGGCCGCGGATCAGGGCGTTGCGGCGCCAGGTGACTTCCTCCTGCGCGACCGCCAGGTGGAGTCCGGGCAGGCGGTCGAGGACCGCGTTCATCAGGAGGTCGATCTGGAGGCGGGCCAGCAGCCCGCCGGTGCAGTAGTGGGTGCCGAAACCGAAGGAGATGTGGGGGTTGGGGCTGCGGTCGAAGTCGATCTCCTCGGGGGCGGGGAAGACGTCGGGGTCGCGGTTGGCGGCGAGGTAGGAGACGTAGACGGGCTCGCCGGCCCGGATGCGGTGGCCGCGCAGGTCGAGGTCCTCGGTGGCGATCCGGGCGAGGCCGACCGCGCTGCGGTGCGGGATGTAGCGCAGGAGTTCATCGAGGGCCTGGGGACGCAGGGACGGGTCGGCCGCGAGACGGGCGAGCAGTGCCGGGCGGGTCATCAGCAGGTACAGCATCTGGCCGGTGTTGTTGGTGACGGCCTCTCCGCCAATCTGCAGCGGCCCGGCCACACCGGCGGCCTCCTCGGCGGTGAGTTCACCGCGGGCCACGGCCGCGCCGAGCAGGGACAGGATGTCCTCACCTTCGGAGTCCTGGCGCATACGGATCGCCTCGGCGAGCCAGGCGTAGAGCTGCTCCTTGACCTGGCCGGTGGCGCGCGGGTCGGCGGACGGGAACACGATCCGGTCGGTCCACTGAGTGAGTTGGGCCCGGTCCGCCGGCGGGACTCCCATCGCCTCGCACACCACCGCGACCGGGAACGGTGCGAGCACCCGTGCCACGAGGTCGGCGGGCGGGCCCTCGTCGACGAGCGCGTCCATCAGGCCGTCGAGCATCGGCTGCGCCTTGACCCGTACGCGCTCGACGCCCGCAGCCGTGAACGCGGGGGCCACGATGCGCCGCAGCCGGTGGTGGTCGGCGCCGTCCGCGAAGGCGAGCGATCCGGGCTTGGGCTTGAAGTGCGGGGCGAGCCGCGTGATCTGACGCTCGGTCACGGGCCCGCGGACGAACCGCGCGTCGTTGGTGACCATCCGCACGTCCTCGTACCGGGTCACGAGCCACGCCCAGCCTTCACCGTGCGGCAGCTTGATGCGGTGCACAGGACCGGCGTCCATGAGTTCACCGAGGACCGGGTCGAAGTCCATGCCGTCGAGGTGCTGCGCGGGCCAGTCGCGTACCGGGGGTGCTGCGGGGGCGTCGTCGATCATGGCGGGTTCCGTCCGTTCATCCGTGGTCCCCTCACGCTCCCGCGCGCCCGGGGTGCGGCTCGCGCTGAGTTACGCCGGATGGGCCCGCAGTACATCCCCGGGCATCGGAAGACGAGGCCGCCCACCGGAAGACGACCCCCTGCCGTACATGCCGTACATGCCATTGCGGCTATATAACCGAAGAGGTATTTTCGAGAGATGCCCATACCGTTCGATGTGCTCGCAGAACCCCAGCGCCGACGCATCCTGGACCTGCTCCTGGAGCGCCCCCGCCTGGTCGGCGAGCTGACCGCCGAGCTCGGCCTGAGCCAGCCCGGCACCTCCAAGCACCTGCGGGTGCTCCGCGAGGCCGGTCTGGTGCGCGTACGGCAGGACGCGCAGCGCCGCTGGTACGAGCTGCGCCCCGAGCCGCTCGCCGAACTCGACGCATGGCTCGCTCACTACCGGCACCTGTGGTCGGCGAGCTTCGACCGCCTCGAACGCCATCTCGACCAGCTGAAGGACGATCCGTCATGAACCCCGAAGCCGACACCCTCACCACCGCCGACGGCCGCAACGCCCTGGTGATGCGGCGCAGGCTCGCCCATCCCCCGGCTGCGGTCTGGGCGGCCGTCACCGAACCGAAGCAGCTGGCGCAGTGGTTCCCGTCCGAGGTCTCCGTCGAGCTGAAGCCCGGCGGCACGGTGGGATTCCACTTCCCCGGCGAGGACGGCCCCGGGATGACGGGCCGGGTCACCGACGCCGACGAGCCGCACGTGTTCGCGTTCACCTGGGGCGAGGACCATCTGCGCTGGGAGATCACACCCGAGGGCGAGGGTTCGCTGCTCACGCTCACCCATACCTTCGGCGACCGCTTCGGCGGCGCGAGCTTCGCCTCCGGCTGGCATCTCTGCCTCACCGCGCTCGGCCAGGTCCTCGACGGAGTGCCCGTGGACATCGAGCCGGACCGGGGCGAGCTGCACGAGGCGTATCTGGAGCAGTTCGATCTGGGCCGCGGGGAGATCGACGGCACGACGGTCCGCTTCGAGCGTCAGCTGCTGCGGCCCGCGGACGACGTCTGGTCCGAGCTCGCCGGCGGGGCTCCGGTGCCGGAAGGGTCCGCCGTTCCGCGGGGCTTCACGGCGCCCGCGTACGAACAAGGTCAGGTGACCGAAGTACGGGAGCCGGAGGTGCTCGCCTACCGGACGCCGTCGGGTGAGCTGGTCCGCTGGAAGTTCGGCGCGGGCACCGGCCACGGGGCTCGGCTGACCCTCACCGTGGACGGGTCCGGGGATCCGCGGCGCGCTCGGGACGCCTGGCATGAGCGGATCGAGCGGCTCGCGGCGCGGATGCTGGACATCGCCGCTTCCTGACCGGAGTCCGCCTGGTTCAGCGCGACCGTGCGTAGCGGCCCGGGGTCGTCCCCACCACGCGTTTGAAGTGACGTGTGAGATGGGGCTGATCGTAGAAGCCGGCTGCCGCGGCGGTCTCGCCCGGAGGGTGGCCGGCGAGGAGCAGCCGGCGCGCGTGGTCGATGCGGCGGGACATCAGGTACTGGTGCGGGGCGATGCCGAACGCGCCGCTGAACGCCCGTATGAGATGGGTGGAATGGACGCCGAACTGTCGCGCCGCTTCGTCCAGGGCGATGCCCTGGACATGTCGTGCGTCGAGGAGTTCGCGCAGCCGGTGGGCGAGGGTGCGGTCGGCGGGACGGGGGGCGGGGAGCAGGTGGGGGCGCAGATGGCCGCGGAGCCGCTCACCGATCAGGGCGAGCCGGCTCGCGGCTTCCAGTTCGTCGCCGGGGCGGCCGAGTGCGATGTGCAACTGGCCGATGCGGCGGCGCAGCACGGGGTCGCGCAGATCAGGGCTGTCCACCGCGGCGCCGATCAGCGAGCGGTCCAGGTGGGACTCGTCCAGGTAGAGGACGCGTTTGCGAAAGCCCTGCGGGGTGGCGGCGGAGCCGTTGTGCGGCACGTCCGGGGGCAGCAGCGAGACGGTGTCACTGGGGATGCCGTGCTCGTGCCGGTCCAGGTCGTAGCGGACCGCGCCCTCGTCGACGATCAGCAGGGCCCAGGCGTCGTGCACATGCATCGGATACGCGTGCTCGGTGAAGCGTGCGTGGAAGACCTCGACCACGCCCTCGACCTGGGGGCGCCATGCGGTGATGTGCTGTCCGGACGCCGCGTCAAGGGGCAGGTGCGAGAGTCCCGCCGGCGGCGGCGCCGAGGGCTGCGGTCCGGTCGCCATGCAAGGAACGTACAAGACCGGACAGCGGGCCGTTCGGCAGTCTCATGGCATGGACAACGACACCACCGCACCCGTGCGTTTCGACACGAAGATCGCCGTCCTGCTGCGGGAGGACCTGGAGACCTGGCAGCGGCTGAATGTGACCGCGTTCCTGGTGAGCGGGCTCGGCAGCGAGGCCGGCGAGGTGATCGGCGAACCGTACGAGGACGGCGACTCAACCCCGTATCTGCCCATGTTCCGTCAGCCGGTCATGGTCTTCGAGGGCGGCAAGGAGACGATGACCGCCGCACACGGCAAGGCGCTCGCCCGGGGCCTGAAGGTCGCGGTGTTCACCTCGGATCTGTTCGCTACCGGCAACGACCGCGACAATCGCGCCGCCGTGCGCGCCGTGCCACGTGACCAACTCGATCTGGTGGGGATCGCGGTGTACGGCCCGCGCAACGCGGTGGACAAGGCCCTCAAGGGTGCTCAGATGCACCCCTGAGGGCGGGCCCGTCAGTCCTGGCTGCGCCATTCGGCCACGAGGTGGGGGCGGCCGTCGGCTCCGGTGACGGTGTGCCAGCGGGCCCCCGGCTTGCCGCAGCCGCGGCGGACGGGTACCGACCGGACGACGCTCTGCTCCAGCGGCGCGTCGGCGAGACGGGCGATGACGCGGGCCAGGGCACGCCGCCAAGCGCGGGGAGCGAGCAGGGAGTTGAGGCGTACGGGGTGGTGGAAGACAGCTGCCATGACGGCACCTCCGTGGTACGTGCGGCTCGCGGCCGGGCGCACATGGAGGTGCTGGTGCTCAGGGGAGCTGCTCGGCCGGGAGCGGGGTGTGGGTGACATGGGTGAGTCGATGCCGACTCGGACTGCTGGAGTCCATGACCGCCCCCTTTCTTCGGGCTCGACGACATCCCTATACTTGCATATCCACGCAATAAAGCGCAAAGCGCGCGGCCGGGCCTACGTGGCCGAGGTGCACAGCTCGCAGCGGTCGCGCCCGTCCCAGCGCTGCCAGCCGAACTCGGCCGGGGCGAGCGCCTTGCCGTCCAACTCGCCGCGGACCGCCACCCGGTAGTCCCAGACGGAACCGATGTAGGAGTGGTACGCGTCGTGGTACGCGGCCGAGTCCGGTTCGGCTCCCTCGCCCACCGTCCGCTGCAGTCGGCGCAGTTGCTCGAACATGGCCTGTCCCGCACCGGCCACTCGGGTGCTCGCGTCGATGAAGAGCCGTTCGCGCGCCTCGTAGATCCCTGAAGCGGTGAGCGCTCCGCGCGACTCCTCCGCACGCTCCTCCCGCGCGGTGCTCTGCAGAGCGCGCAGCCGCGAGTGGCAGGTCTCGGCGGCGGCGATGAAGTCCAGGTAGATGGCCCGGCGCCGCTCCCCCAACCCCCGGTCCTGCTCGTGCCGGTGACGCAGATGGTCGGCCAGTACGGTGCCGGCCATGGCCAGCGAGCCGCCGCTGACGGCGGCGATGAGCGTGCCCCAGTCCACGTGTCCCCCGATCGCGTACCCCGGATCCGCCGGTGATCCAGGGGGCGAATCTACCGCCAGTCGGAGCAGCCCGGGCGGGGAGTGTGCGGGTCGGGGAAGCGACGCGGACATAGATGAGCGGTGATCACGCCGACCACGGCTGATCGCGTCCGTCCCCGCGCTGCCCCTGGAGCTCTGATGCGACTCCCCCGGATCGTCACCGTCCTCACCACCTCACTCGCTCTGTCCTTGTCCCTCGCCGCGCCCGCCGCCGCATCGGTCCTGGAGCCGGCCCCCGGCACCTGGTCCTCGTCCTCGCCCTCGTCCTCAGCCGGTGGACAGCTGGACCCCATCGCCGATGCCAAGCAGCTCGCGACGTCCGGCCTCTCCGGTGCCAACGACTGGGCCTGCAAACCCTCCGCCGCGCACCCGCGGCCGCTGATCCTCGCGCACGGCACGCTCGCGAACGGTCACGTGTGGGCCAAGACGGCCCCGCAGTACAAGGCGGCCGGCTACTGCGTCTTCTCCCTCGACTACGGCAAGGGCGGCGGCCTCCTCCAGCTCATCGGCGGCGGCACCGCGCCCGTCGCCAAGTCCGCGAAGCAGCTCGCGGTGTTCGTGGACGGAGTCCTCGCCGCCACCGGGGCCCGGCAGGTGGACATCGTGGGCCACTCGCAGGGCGGGATGATGCCGCGCCAGTACATGAAGTTCGAGGGCGGTCAGCAGAAGGTGCACACCCTGGTCGGCCTCGGACCGTCCAACCACGGTTCGCAGTCGCCGGTCGTCGAGGGCCTCCTCAGGGACCAGCCGTGGCTGGCGGCGCTGCTCCATCTCATCGGCGGTGTGGTCTCCGATGTGACCTGCCCGGCGTGCGGTGACCAGATCGCCGGGTCGCCCTTCCTGCAGAAGCTGAACGCCGGCGGGGACACGCTGCCTGGCGTCAAGTACACGGTGATCGCCTCACGCTACGACACGGGCGTCACCCCGTACAACGGCCAGTTCCTGAAGGGGCCGGGCGTCTCCAACATCCTGATGCAGAACGTCTGCCCCTGGAACTTCGCGTCGCACAGCGACCTCGACGAGGACCCCCTCGCCCTGCGGCTCGCACTCAACGCGCTGGATCCGGAGCACGCGGTGAAGCCCGGCTGCTGACGGGAGCGGGGCACGCGGCGCGGGCTGCGCGGCGTGCCCCGTGCGCCCGATATGCTGCGGGTTTGCCCGCCGCGGCGGCGGGTGCACGAACCCCGCGACCCTCAGGAGACGCACCGGTGACCCTTGCCATTCCTGCCCCCGAAGTGCCCGCCCAGACGGTCGAGGCCGCGCCCGTACCCGAGACGATCGCGCAGGACGCCCGGGAGTTCGGTGCCTATGCGCGGACCGGCGGCTGGACCTTCGCCCTGAAGGTGGCGCGCAGCGTGCGCCCCGGCGGGCAGAGTGCCGAGGACAGCGACAAGGTGTCGGCGAAGCGTTTCGCCGAGCTCGCGGGGTGCTCGCCGGAGCGGGTGATGCGGTTCTACAAGGCGTGGGACGTCGCCGCCGACGACGGTCTGGTCCCGCAGTTCGAGACGCTCCAGCCGGGCGTGGACGTGGAACTCCCGGAAGCGGATGTGTGGTTGAGCTACTACAGCTCCCGCTCCAGCGCCTCGTCCGTACGCGGCACCGCGATCACCGCGGCCGCCGAGGCGGAGGGCATCCGTCCGACCAAGGCCCTCGAGGTCGCCGAGAACCCGACCGCGCTGCGGGCCGCGATCCTCGCCGACCCGAGTACCGCGCAGGCCGCCCGCTCGGCGCTGCTCGACCGGATCGAGGAGGACGAGGCGCTGCGCAGCGCCCTGGCCCGTGATGTGGCCGCGCGCGAGGAGCTGAAGAAGGCGGTCGCCGGGGAGACCAAGGTGTCCGACCGGATCGAGTTCGTCCGCCAGGTCGCCGAGGGCGGTCAGGTCAAGACGCCCGCGGGTCAGGTCATCGAGGCCCCGGCCGAGCTCCGCCAGGAGGCCGAGCGCCATCTGTCGCTGCTCGACGAGCTGGACGAGGGCGACGAGGCCGGAGAGTGGGCGGCCGAGGCGTACGGCACGGTGAAGACGCTGATCCAGGAGACCGTCGAGGCGGACCCGGAGCTGCGGGTCGCCGAGCGGCGCACGAAGTTCTACTCCAGCCTCAGCAAGGCGACGAAGGTCTTCGAGGAGCTGACCTTCGACGACGCCGACGCCGGTGAGTTCTACGAGGACGACATGGTGCAGCGGCTCGAGGAGCTGCAGGGTGCCCTGTCGGCGTGCATCGAGGCGCTGCGCAAGGCGGCTCCGACGGGCTGAGGCCCGGCCGGATCGTGACCCCCGGACCCAGCAAGGGTGGGGGGGGTGCGGGGGGCGGCG
>NZ_JAEIMH010000010.1:126928-137854 GCF_016464295.1 Streptomyces sp. N35
GCAGCCCCCAGGTCCGTGTGCATCGCGCCCTCCCCCCCCCTGCTTCGGCGACAGGCTCTCAGGGCCTCAGGGCCTCAGGGCCTCAGGGCCTCAGGGCCTCAGGGCCTCACCTGGCGGACAGGCTCTCAGGTGGTGACCAGGGTGACCTCGGTCGCCTTGACGCTCGTGTAGACGGACACCCCGTCGGCCAGGTGCAGTTCGGCCGCGGCCTGCGGGGTGATCTCGGCGACCAGGTCCGGTGCGGCGTCCGTTCTGCTCGTGCCGTCCGCTCCGTCCGCTCCGTCCGCGGCGTTCGCGCCATCCGCCCTGCTCGCGCCGACGAGGACGCGCATCCGGCTGCCGACCGTGGTGATCTCGCGCACCGTGCCCTGCCATACGTTGCGCGGGCTGCCCTCGGGCCGCTCACGGTGCAGTGACACGGCCTCGGGCGCGATGATCGCGAGGGCTGGGGTGCCGGGTTCGGCCGGATCGGCCAGGACCAGGCGGCCGCCGTCGGTGAGGGCGAGGCTGCCGTCTTCGGCGACGGTTCCGGCGAGTGCGTTGCGGCCGAGCATTCGCGCCACCCAGGGTGAGCGCGGGTGCCGGGACACCTCTGCAGGGGGCGCGTCCTGGAGGGTGCGGCCGTCTTCGAGTACGAGGACGCGGTCGGCCAGCGAGACGGCCTCGACCGGGTCGTGCGTGACGATCAGGCACACACCGCCGAACCCGGACAGATGCGTGCGCAGCGTGTGGCGGACATGCGCACGGGTCGTCTGGTCGAGGGCCGCGAGGGGTTCGTCGAGCAGCAGCAGCCGCGGGCTCGGCGCCAACGCCCTGGCCAACGCGACCCGTTGGGCCTGCCCGCCGGAGAGCTGGCCGGGCTTGCGGTGGGCGAGGTGGCCCACGCCGAGCCGGTCGAGCCACTGCTGTGCGGTGCGCCGCGCCTCGCCGCGCCGCACGCCCTGGGCCCTGAGCCCGTACGCCGTGTTGGCGAGGGCGCTGAGGTGCGGGAAGAGTGCGCCGTCCTGCGGCACCCAGGCGACGCCTCGCTGATGCGGGGCCAGCTTCGTGACGTCGAGGTCACCCAGGCGCAGCTCGGCGCGGGCGCGTGGGGTGAGGCCGAGCAGGGCCCGCAGCAGCGTGGTCTTGCCGGCGCCGTTGGGTCCGACGACCGCGATGGTGGTGCCGGGCTCGGCGTCGAGGGTGAGCCGGGTGAAGCCGGTGACTTCGGCGTGCAGCGGCCATTTGGCCACGGGGACGGGCGGCGGTTCGAGGGGCGTGGGCTCACCGGCCGCGTCGGCCGGCCCCGCCGGCTTCCTGTTCCTCGGCCGACCCGTCGGTGTGCCGGTGAAGCGTCCGCGCAGCGACACGAGGACGGCCATGGCGACCGCGAGAAGGAGCAGCGATACGGAGGTGGCCGCCTCGGGTTCGTCCTGGAGCAGCAGATACACCTGCAGGGGCAGGGTCTGGGTGGTGCCGGGCAGATTGCCGGCGAAGGTGATGGTGGCGCCGAACTCGCCCAGGGCCCGTGCCCAGGTGAGGGCGGCGCCGGCGACGAGACCGGGCGCGACCATCGGCATGGTGACCGTCCAGAACACCTTCAGCGGTGAGGCGCCCAGCGACGCCGCCGTCTCCTCGTACGAAGGACGCAGCCCGGCGAGCGCGCCCTCCAGGCTGATGACCAGGAACGGCATGGAGACGAAGGTGGCCGCGACGACGGCGCCCGAGGTGTGGAACGGCAGCGTGATGCCGAACCAGTCCTCGAGCCAAGGCCCGAGCAGTCCGCGCCGCCCGAACCCGAGCAGCAGCGCCACCCCGCCCACGGTCGGCGGCAGCACCATGGGCAGCAGCACGAGCGAGCGGACGAACGCCTTGCCGCGGAAGTCGACGCGGGCGAGCAGCCAGGCCAGCGGGACGCCGAGGACGAGCGAGAGCGCGAGGGACCAGAGCGAGACGACGAGCGAGAGCCGCAGCGCCTCGGTGACTCCCGGGCTGCTCAGGTGCGTGGCGAGTTCGCCCCACGAGGTACGGACGAGAATGCCGATCAGCGGGATCAGCAGGAACGCGATCGCAAGCAGGGCGGGCACGGCGAGCGCAACAGGGGTGCGGCGGCCGGGTGTGGCGGGGCGCTGGCGGCTCATGGTGTCGTCCGGGGTGAGGTTCTGATCGGATTGCGGCTGATCTGATTCGGCTGATCAGTTTCGGCAGATCGGGCGGCCGATCTGATTCAGCAGATCGGATTACGGCTTCTGGAATCCGGCGTCCGCGAGGATCTTCTGCGCCTCGGCGCCGCTGAGCCACTTCACGAACGCGGCGGCGGCAGCGCTGTGTTCGGAGACCTCGAGGGTGGCGGCCGGGTAGGCGGCGATGGCGTTCTGCGCGTCGGGGATGTCGATGCCCTCGGCCTTGCCGTCGGCGGCCGCGATATCGGTCTTGTAGACGAGGCCGGCGTCGGCTTCGCCGAGTTCGACCTTGCTGAGCACCGCCCGCACATTGGGCTCCTGCGAGACCGGCTTGACGTCGACGTTCTGCTGGTCGAGCACCTGCTGGCTGTAGCGGCCCACGGGGACCTCGGGCGCCGCGAGGACCACCTTGAGGTCGCTCTTCGCAAGGTCGTTCAGGTCCTTGATGTGCTTCGGGTTGCCCTTGCCCGCGGCGATGACCAGCCGGTTCTTGGCGATGACGGTCGGGGTGCCGGTGTCGGCCTGCAGGCCGTCCATCGTCTTCTCGTCCGCGGTGACCAGGGCATCGGCGGGCGCACCCTGCTTCACCTGCGCGGCAAGATCCTGGGACCCGGCGAAGGAGAACTTCACCGTGGTGCCCGGGTGTGCCTTCTCGTACGCGGTTCCGGCGGTCTTGAACACATCGGTGAGCGAGGCCGCGGCGAGCACGGTCAGCTCGGTCCTCTGTCCCTCACCGCCGGTGTTCTCCGTCCCGCCGCTCTCCTCGCCGCAAGCGGCGAGCGGGAGCAACAGCGCCGCGGTGAGAGCTCCGGCGGCCGCGCGGCGCGGGGTGAGGGCGATCGTCATCTGGTGGCACTCCTTGTACGGCACCGTGCGGGCGGTGCGAGCGGTGGTGATGGGTGCGCCGGGGACGGACGGCGTGCGCACCCGAGCTGCGGCTCAGGTGCGGTCGATGTGCACGTTGGTCGACTTCACGCGGGCGGTGGCCTGCATACCGACTTCGAGGCCGAGCTCCTCGACGGCCTCCCGGGTCAGCAGGGAGACGAGGCGGTGGGGCCCGGCCTGGATCTCGACCTGGGCGGCGACGTCGCCGAGCTTCACCGCGGTGACGATCCCGGGGAAGGCGTTGCGGGCGGAGGTGTACGAGGTCTCCTCGTCACTGTGCGTGCCCTGGCCGACCTCGACCGAGAACGCGGCAAGGGCGCGGCCCTCGATCAGCCGGCGCCCGCCCTCGTCGCGATGGGTCTCGACGCGTCCGGCGTCCGCCCAGCGGCGGACGGTGTCGGCGCTGACGCCCAGGAGACGGGCCGCCTGCCCGATGGTGTACGACTGCATGTGCGTCAACGTAGGCCCGCATCAGCCGCATCTGCAAGCCTCTGCCGGATGCCGGTACGCAGATGCAAGGTTCCTCCAGGGCCACGCGGCGTCCATGTGGACGATCGCCCAAGAGCCCGGCACGAGATCGTTCCGGCGGCGGGGGCGGGCGCCCCGGTGCTCAGTCGTTCGACGACGTGTGGCGGTACCGGGCCCAGAACGGAAGGGCGAACCAGCACAGGACGTACCAGCCGACGACGCCGGTCACGAGCCACGGCACTATGCCGTCGTGCAGCACCACGCGCAGGATCAGCAGGAGGGCGGCCGCGAGCGTGCCGAGCAGCAGGATCAGGCCGGTGAAGACGAGCCGCGAGGCCCAGGTGACGGTCTGCGGCTTGATACGGCGGCCGGAGACGATCCGGTGGAACGAGACCGGTCCGATCAGGGCCCCGGTGGCGAGCGAGCCGAGGAGCACAGTGGCGAGGTAGATCGCCCGGTCGGTGTCCCCGAGGTCGGCGAACCGCGGCGTGAACGCGACGGTCAGCAGGAAGCCGAACAGGATCTGGACACCGGTCTGCGCGACGCGCACCTCTTGGAGCAGTTCGGCCCACTGACGGTCGGCCCGTTCCTCGGGGGTTTCGTTCCGGCCGTCTTGCAGGCCGGCCTCCGCACCGTTCTCCTGTGTCGTCACGCCGTGCACTCCCTCCGCCCGGACCGCTGACCCTCACGGGTACCCGGTCCGGCGCAGGTCAGACTTCTCCGGGCCGCTTGCTCGGGCCACGGCACCATCCAGCCTCGCAGTGGAGGTATCGACCGGCAAGGCGAGGATCACGGCACCAGGCCTTCGCGGTCACTGCGCGGACCGGTGAGTGTTCGGGTCCATGGGAGCCCCGGCGAACGCGTCCAGGAGGACCCGCTCCCCCAGCGGCTGCTTCAGCTTCACCGTGACCTCCGCGGTCAGCAGCTGGGACGTACAGGGGCCGTCGTCGCGGCCGCGCACCGATGCGGTGAGCACGACGCTGTCGCCGGTCTCCAGTGCCCGCACCTCGGGACCGTCGTCGCAGGCGCCGTGCCCGGCGAAGACGGTCAGGGAACGTCCGTCCCGGGCCACGGACTTGAGGCTTTGGAGCGGCATCAGGTCGTCGGACCGGTGGGGCGCCGGGGCGATGGGGGTCTTGGCGATGGCATCGGGCGCCACGGCCGCACGGATCAGCGGCTGGTCGTACCCCTTGATCGTGAAGTACCAGACAGGGATGTACGCCGGGCCGCGGCTGGTCCTGACCTGCTGCTGGTCCAGCTTCGCCCCGGTGATCGTCAGGCGGGGCTCCTTGCCGGACTGCTCCGTGTGTCCGAAGAGCTCGAAGACCGCCTGGGCCGATTGCACCTCGACCTCGAGCGGCTTGCCGCCACCGCTCTCCCAGCGGATCTGCCCGCGGCTCGACTCGTCGGGCAGCTCTTCCTCCAGCGTGAACCGCCCTTCTTCATAGGCCATCTTGTCTTCCCCGGAGTGCCAGGCATCCTGCGGGGGCCAGGCCAGCTCTTCGAGCGGGAAGAACCCTTCGTGCCATTGCCGCGCGGCATCCGATCCCCGCCAGGCGTCGGCGACCTGCTGCGCCCGGCTCATCGGATCACCGCCCCCGCCCGGCGCGGTGCCCACGGTGCCGCCTTCGCCGCAGCCTCCGAGGGCCAGTGTCCCGGTCAGCACCAGTGCCAGCACGCCCAGTAGTTGTCGCGTACGCATGACTCCGCCCCTCGCAAGCACCCGGTCACGGCCTCGCGCCGTGTCGTCGCTAGGACGTGCGGACGGGGCGAAACGTTCGCCCTGTGGCGCGCCGGAGCGTCATTCGGCCAAGGGCTGCCGGGCGGATCAGGCCCCGGGCAGGTCCGGCAGCCGTCCCTCGTGGAGCCATGCCCGGAAGAGTTCGTCCAGGGGCCGGTCCGCGTAGCGTTCCACGTGGGCCGTGAACATCTGCGTGGTCACCACGCCGCCGCGGTGGAGCGTGGCCCAGGCGCGCAGCATCTTGAAGAAGGCCACGTCGCCGAGTGCGCAGCGGACCGCGTGCACCGCGAGGCCGCCGCGTTCGTAGAGCCGGTCGTCGAACATCAGCTTGCGGCCGGGGTCGGCGAGTTTCAGATCCTGGGGGCGGCCGGCGAGCGAGCGGTGGGCGACGGCGGCCAGTTCCTGGGCCATGCGTCCGCCCGAGCGCTCCGACCAGAGCCACTCCGCGTACTTCGCGAGTCCTTCGTTGAGCCAGATATGCCGCCAGTCGGCGATGGTGACGCTGTTGCCGAACCACTGGTGGGCGAGTTCGTGGGCGACCAGGCGCTCCGAACCCCGGGCGCCGTCCACGTGGTTGGTGCCGAAGAGGGACAGGCCCTGTGCCTCGACGGGTACGTCGAGTTCCTCGTCGGCCACCACGACGGCGTACTCGCCGAACGGGTACGGCCCGAAGAGGTCCTGGAAGAGGGTCATCATCTGCGGCTGGCGTGCGAAGTCACGGGAGAAGTCCGTGAGCAGGTGGGCGGGGAAGTGGCCCGTCTGCGGGATGCCGCCGAGGCCCGGGTCGCCGAGCAGCGCGGTCTGGTACTTGCCGATGGACAGGCCGACCAGATAGCTCGGTGTGGGCGCCGCCTGCTCGTACAGCCAGGTCGTGGTGGAGGACTTGGTGGTACGGGTGAGCAGCTTGCCGCCGACGACCACCTGGTACGCGGACGGCGTGGTGACCGAGATCTGGTACGCGGCCTTGTCGGCGGGCCGGTCGTTGCACGGGTACCAGGAAGGCGCGCCGACCGGCTGGCTGGCGACGAGCGCGCCGTCGGTCAGCTCCTCCCAGCCGAGGCTCCCCCAGGGGCTGTTCACGGGCTTGGGGTTGCCGGAGTAGTGCACCTCGACGGTGAAGGCCTTGCCTGCGGGCAGCGCCTTCGCGGGTCTGACCCGCAGGCGGCCGCCGCGGTGCGTGTAGTGGGCGGCACGGCCGTCGACGCGGATCCGCCCGATCCGGAAGTCGGCGAGGTTGAGCTGGAACTCGCCGAGCGGGGCACGGCCCGCGATGGCGCTGATCCGGGCCGTGCCGGCCAGCCGGTTGGGCCCGGGGCGGTAGTCGAGGTCCAGTTCGTAGCGGTGCACCCGGTAGCGGAGATCGCCGTTGTCCGGGAAGTAGGGGTCCGCTGCCGCCTTCTGGTGCCCGCTCACGCCTGGTCCGCTCCCTGCCCTGTTGCTCGTACGGCGTGCCGCCTCGGCGGACCCCTTGGAGAACAGCGTCAGGGGCGCCAGGCCTCGATCGGGTTGCCGAGCCAGCGGGTGTCCGCCGGCAGCGACTCACCGGCCATCACCAGCGACGCGGGACCCAGGGTGCTCCGGGCACCGACCTCGCTGCCGGGCAGCACGATTCCGCCCGGGCCCAGGGTGGCGCCCTCGCGGAGGACCACAGTATCCGTCCTCAAGATCCGATCGTGGAAGAGGTGCGTCTGCAGGACACAGCCCCGGTTCACGCTGGTCGCGGACTCGAGGGTGACCAGATCCGTCTCGGGCAGCCAGTAACTCTCGCACCACACGCCCCGCCCGATGTGCGCGCCGAGGCCTCGCAGCCACAGGTTCAGGACGGGCGTGCCGGGGACCGCTCCGGCGAGCCACGGCACCGCGAGCATCTCGACGAAGGTGTCGGCGAGTTCGTTGCGCCAGACGAATCCGCACCACAGCGGGTGCTCGCCCGTGCGGTGGCGGCCGACGAGTGCCCACTTGGCGGCGACCGACACCAGGCAGGCGAGCACTCCCGCGGCGAGCAGCACGGCACCGCTGAGCAGGACGGCGAGCCAGAGCCCGTACGAGGCGAGGAAGGTGAGCAGACCGGCGGTCAGGACGAGGAGTGCGGCCGAGCAGAACACGGGGACGATCCGGCACAGTTCGACCAGCGCACGGGCCAGGCGCAGCCCGAGCGGCGGGGCGTAGGTGCGGCTGTCGTCGGAATCGGCGGCCGAACGCGGCAGTTTCACCGGCGGCAGCCCCAGGTAGGAGCTGCCCTTCTTGGCCTTCTTCGGGGTAGCCGAGAGAACGCCGACGAGTCCGTCGTCGGGCACGCTGCGGCCCGGTGCGGTCATCCCCGAGTTGCCGAGGAAGGCCCGCCGTCCGATCTCGGCGCGCCCGATCCGCACCCAGCCGCCGCCGAGTTCGTACGGGGCGGTCAGGGTGTCGTCGGCGAGGAACGCGCCCTCGCCGACCGTGGTGAGGCTGGGCAGCGCGAGGACGGTGGAGACCTCCGCGCCCCGGCCGATCCGCATGCCGAGCAGCCGCATCCACACGGGCGTCACGAGACCCGCGTACAGCGGGAAGAGGGTCTGCCGGGAGAGGTCCATGAGCTGCGTGACGGTCCACGCCTGCCAGCCGATGCGGCTGTGTGTGGGGCGGGTGCCGGTACGCAGACCGAGGCTGAGGACGCGTACGCCGACAAGGATCACGGCGGCATACGTGAGGCCGAACGCGAGCGTCGCGGGGACGAGCGCGAGGGCAGCGCCCCGGGCGGCCTCGGCGAGTGTGGCGTCGGCGGGCACGAACGCCTGGGCGACGAGCAGCGCGGGCACGGCGGCGGCGACGGGAAGCAGGCTGAGCGCGATCCCGGTCAGGCCGTACATCGCGCGCCAGTGCACGGCACGCGGCGGCCGGTTCTTCGGCCAGTCCCGCTTGGCCTTGCCGAGCTTCTCGGCGGGCGAACCCGCCCAGCGCTGACCGGTGGGGACCTGTGCGCGCACGGCCGAACCGGGGGCGACTTCCGCGCGCTTGCCGATGCGGGCGCCCGGGAACAGGATGCTGCGCGTGCCGACGACCGCGCCGGCGCCGACCTTGACGGTGCCGATGTGCAGCCGGTCGCCGTCCAGCCAGTGCCCGGAGAGGTCGACTTCGGTCTCCACGGCGCAGCCGCGACCGAGCTTGAGCAGTCCGGTGACGGGCGGCAGCGAGTGCAGATCGACGTCGGAGCCGACCTTGGCGCCGAGCGCGCGTGCGTACCGCTCGAGCCAGGAGCCGGTCAGGGAGGTCGCGCCGCTGTACTCGGCGAGGCGTTCGGCGGTCCACAACCGCAGATGGACGCCGCCGCCGCGGGGATACGTGCCGGGACCGACGCCCCTGAGCAGGAGCCGGGCCCCGCCCCCCGGGGTCAGGGGACGGCCGGGCGGGGGGGACAGGGCGGGGGGACCCGCGGCGGGCCGCCCCCCCGACGCGGGATGAACAGGACGAGGGAACCGGCGCCGATCAGCCACCAGGACGCGGAAGGCGCCCACGGGTAGGCGCCGAACCAGTGCAGCGCATTGCCGAGCGCGGCGAGCGCGACCGTCCAGCGCAGGCCCATCAGGGTGAACAGCGGCAGGATCAACAGCAGTTGGGCCACCTGGGCGCGGACCGGCACGGGCTTGATCTCACGCGCCTTGCCGTCGTCCTGGACGGACTTCTCCAGGCGCCGGGCCAGTTTGCGCAGGACGGGCCGCTCATAGATGTCGAGCACGGCGGCGCTCGGGTAGCGCTCGCGCAGCCTGGTGGTGAGCTGCGCGGCGGCGAGGCTGTTGCCGCCGATCGCGAAGAAGTCGTCCGATGCGCTGGTCACCGGGATGCCGAGGGTCTCGCTCCACTGTTCGGCGAGCCAGGCCTCCGTGCCGTACAACTGCTCGCCGCGACCTGACGTTTCCAGCTCGGGCAGCGGCCACGGCAGGGCGTTGCGGTCGACTTTGCCGGAGGTGCGGGTGGGCAGGTCGGCGACCGGGGCGAGCAACGGGACGAGCGCGGCGGGCAGTTCGGCCCGCAGCTTCTCGACGGCGCCGGCGTGGTCGAAGTCGTCCTGCGTGACGATGTAGCCGACGAGCAGTTGATTGCCGCTGCGTGCGCTGCGAACGGCTGCGGCCGCGCCCGCGACGCCGGGCAGGGCCTGCAGGGCGGTGTCGACCTCGCCGAGTTCGATCCGGCGGCCGCCGAGTTTGATCTGCTCGTCGCTGCGGCCGAGGAAGATCAGGCCCTCGGGTTCGGCCTTCACCAAGTCACCGCTGCGGTACGCGCGCTGCCAGCCCATCGATTCGAGCGGTGCGTACTTCTCGGCGTCCTTGTCGGGGTCGAGGTAGCGGGCGAGGCCCGCGCCGCCGATGACGAGCTGACCGCTCTCCCCCATCGGTACGGGGCGGCCCTGGTCGTCGACGACGACGAGTTCCCAGCCGTTCAGGGGAAGTCCGATACGGATGGGCTCCTCGCCCGTCATCAGGGCGGCGCAGGCCACGACGGTCGCCTCGGTGGGGCCGTATGTGTTCCAGACCTCGCGGCCCTCGGTGACCAGGCGCTGGGCGAGTTCGGGCGGGCAGGCCTCGCCGCCGAAGATCAGCAGACGGACGTCGTCGAGGGTGTCGGGCTCCCACAGGGCGGCGAGCGTGGGCACCGTGGAGACGACGCTGATCTCCTGCTCGACCAGCCAGGGGCCGAGGTCGGCGCCGCTGCGGACCTGGGAGCGGGGTACGGGGACGAGGCAGGCGCCGTAGCGCCAGGCGAGCCACATCTCCTCGCAGGAGGCGTCGAACGCGACGGAGAGGCCGGCCATCACGCGGTCGCCGGGGCCGATCGGGTCCTCGGTGAGGAACAGCGCGGCCTCGGCGTCCACGAACGCGGCGGCGCTGCGGTTGCTGACGGCGACACCCTTGGGCTTGCCGGTGGAGCCGGACGTGAAGATGATCCACGCGTCGTCGTCGAGACCGGGGCGGGCGGCGGGGACGTCGGCGGGCTTGTCGACGGTGAAGGTGTGGCCGGCGCCGATGACGGTCCGTACGCCGGCCTCGCCGAACACCAACTCGGCGCGCTCGTCGGGGTCTTCGGCGTCGACGGGTACGTAGGCGGCGCCCGCGGCGAGCACGGCGAGGATCGCGGTGTACAGCTCGTTGGTGCCGCTCGGCACCCGGACGCCGACGCGGTCGCCCCGGCCCACGCCGGCCTCGTCGAGGCGGCGGCGTAGGTCCTCCACCTCGGCGGCCAGGGCGCGGTACGTCAGGCGGCGGGTGCCGTCGTCGAGTGCGAGCTCGTCGGGGTGGGTGCGCACGGTGGCGTCGAGGATGTCGACGAGGGTGCGGGGTGGGGCGGCGGGGCCGGCGGTGAAGTGGGCCGGGTCGTCGAACTGTTCGCTCAGCTCCGCTTCGAGCAGGGTGAGCTCGGCGTTCGTACCGGTGGCTTCCATCGGGTCCCATCGTCGAGGCCTCGGCTTCGCAGGGGGATGATGCCGGCGTGTCCCTGGTATGCCCGGGGTTGTCCGGGGGTGGTCCGAACAACCGGCTTATCCTAGTCGGCTGCTTGGGGGCGGGCCTGTTGGAGCTGGGGGTTGGGGGCGTGATTGCGGCCACGTCGGGTGTGCTGGGGGTGTGTCGGGGGGGTGTGGGGGTTCCAGGCGCAGGGGTAGGCCCCGCGGGCCCGCACCTGGCGCCCGGCCGCTGT
>NZ_JAEIMH010000100.1:0-16272 GCF_016464295.1 Streptomyces sp. N35
CACCACGCCGTGGCCCACCAGCTCGACGCCGACCAACTCCGCGCCTACGCCGTGGCCGCCAACGCGGCCAGGACGTCCCCTTGCTGCTCCCTCTCCCGCGCCAGCGGCCCGACATTGTCCCGCAGGACGTCGACCGGCCGGGTGTCCGACAGCGGCAGCTTGCTCCACAGGCCGACCGTGCCCTGCACGGTGTGGTGCGGGTACGCCTGCGCCAGCTCCTTCTCGTACGTGCCCCTGGCCTGGTCGGACAGCTCTTCGAGGGCCAGCAAGTCGGCTCCGGAGTCCGCCAGTCGACGTGCGGTGCCGGCCGGGTCGGTGTTCTCGGCGGCGACGTTGTGGCTGACCACCATGAGGTCGCCGCCCGCCTGGGACTTGTCCATGAGCAGCCCGCCGAAGAGGCTCACCCACGCCACCGCCGGCAGCAGCAGCGCGACCACCGCCGAGGCGGAACGGCGCCACAGCGCGGCGGCGAGCAGCACCGGGACGAGGACGCCGAACCACGGCAGGAAGGTCTCCACGAGACTGCCGAGGCCCGCCCGGTCCGTGATCCACGGGTGCAGCACAAGCAGCAGACCGAGCAGCAGCGCGCAGACCGCGAGCACGAGGCCGCGCCGCCACGGCCCCGGCCGGCCGTCCGCCGTGCTCGGGGCAGTCTCGGTCCCGGCAGGCTCCTCGCCCGCCGCGCCGCCCTGCCCCCGCGTATCCACGGCGTCCTTGATCACGTCACTCACCGCTTGCTTCGCTCATGCTGTTCCACTCACTGATCGATTCCTGAACCGCTGATCGTTTCCTGCACCGCTCGTCGCTTTCTGCACCGCTCGTCGTTTCCTGCGCCGCGCCTCGTTTCCTGCACCGCTCGGCTCTACTTGGCCGGCCGCGGTGGCACACCCGGCAGCTGTACGCGGATGTGGAGGCCGCCTTCGGCGCGCGGGGTGAGGGTGAGGGTGCCGTCGTGGACCTGGACGATCCGCTCCACGATGGCGAGACCGAGGCCGACTCCGGCATGGTCGCCGTGCACGCGTTCGGTGCCGCGCTGGAACGGCTCGGTGAGCGTCGCGACCAGCTCGGGGGAGAGCCACTCGCCGGTGTTCTCGACGGTGAGCACCGCGGTGCCGGGACGTGTGGTGGTCGTGATCCACACGGCGCCGCCTTTGGGCAGGTTGTGGGTGATCGCGTTGTGCACGAGGTTGACCACAAGCTGCCCCAGGAGCGCCGGTGATCCGGTCGTGGGGGTGATCTCGCCGCTGGTCTCCAGGGCCACGCCCCGCTTCTCCGCGAGGGGGAGGAGGGTCTCGGACGCCTCCTCGGCCATCAGGGACAGGTCGACGTACTCCGGCGTGAAGGTCCGCTGTTCGGCGCGGCTCATCAGGAGCAGCGCCTCGGCGAGATCGATCGCCCGGGTGTTGACGGTGCTGAGCCGGTCGATCAGCTCTCCGATGTCGCGGCTCGGGTCGGCGCGGGCCACGTCGAGCAGCGACTTCGAGATCGCCAGCGGCGTGCGCAGTTCGTGCGAGGCATTGGCCGCGAATCTCCGCTGTTCGGCGACGTGGGCTTCGAGCCGGGCGAGCATCGCGTCGAAGGCGTCGGCGAGTTCACGGAACTCGTCCGTGGCGCCCGGCATCCGGATCCGGTGGGACAGGGATCCGTGCGTGGCCATGCGGGCGGCATCGGTGATGCGGGTCAGGGGCGCGAGCATACGGCCGGCGAGGATCCATCCCCCCAGGAGCCCGAACACCAGCAGGAACACCATGACCGCGGCCGCCAGCGGGGCGAACCCGCGCACGAAGGCGACGCCCGGGCCCTGTTGCCACCTCCCCGATTCGTTGGTCTGCAGCCACCGCTGTTCCAGGAGGAACCATCCGATGGCGGCGAGCAGCAAGGCACCGGCGACCATGAGGAACCCGGCGTAGCTGAGGGTGAGTTTCAGCCGGACGCTCCAGCCGGGCCGCCTATCCACCCGTGCCTCCGGAGGCTGCGTCGATCCGGTAGCCGACACCCGGCACCGTGGCGATCACCCACGGTTCGCCGAGCCGCTTGCGCAGGGCCGAGACCGTGATGCGTACGGCATTGGTGAACGGGTCCGCGTTCTCGTCCCACGCCCGCTCCAGGAGCTCCTCGGCGCTGACGACCCCGCCCTCGGCGGCCACGAGGACCTCGAGCACGGCGAACTGCTTGCGGGTCAGCGCGACATAGTTCCCGTCGCGGTAGACCTCGCGGCGGAACGGGTCGAGCCGAAGCCCCGCGATCTCCCGTACGGGCGGCCGGTTGTGCGCCCGCCGGCGGTCGAGCGCCCGCAGCCTGAGCACGAGTTCCTGCAGCTCGAACGGCTTCGTGAGGTAGTCGTCGACACCGAGCCCGAAGCCGCTGGCCTTGTCGTCGAGCCGGTCCGCGGCGGTGAGCATGAGGATCGGCATCCCGGTGCCGGACGCGACGATGCTCCTGGCGACCTCGTCACCGCTGGGGCCGGGGATGTCACGGTCGAGTACGGCGATGTCGTACGTGTTGATGCCCAGGAGCTCGAGGGCGGTGTCACCGTCCCCCGCGATGTCCGCCGCGATCGCTTCCAGACGCAAACCATCGCGAATGGCCTCTGCCATGTAGGGCTCGTCCTCGACGATCAGCACTCGCATGGTCCGAGGCTACGAGTCGGGACATATCGTCGGCATATCGAAAACCGCATACGGGACGGCAACACCCGATTCTTTTGACTGCGGGCATGAACCACAGCGACATAGGCAAGCCCGCCCACGCAGCAGTCCGCCGTACCCGGCGCACGGCCCCTCTCGCCGCGACCGCGGTGGCGATCGCAGGTGCGACGCTGATCGGCGTCGCCGGCTGTCAGTCGTCAGGGGCCTCCTCGTCGTTCTCCTCCGTATCGCCGTCCCCGAGCGCCTCACCCGCCACCGCCGATCCGGCCACCGACGAACCGACCACCGACGAACCGTCCTCCCCGGCCGCACCGCCCGGCGGAGTCCGCCGGGACAAGGGCGCGGAGCACCGCCCGCTGGGCGAGGCGGACGGCCGGGTGCCGGGCGGCACGACCGTCTTCGACGACCACATTCCGGCCGTGGCGAACCTCGACCCCGAGCTCCGCGCGGCGCTGCGCCGGGCGGCGGCGGACGCCGGGATCACGATGTCCGTCAACAGCGGCTGGCGTTCCGCGGAGTACCAGGACGACCTGCTGCGCAAGGCGGTCGCGCAGTACGGCTCCGAGAAGGAAGCCGCCCGCTGGGTGGCCACCGCACAGACCTCCCCGCATGTGTCGGGAGAGGCGGTCGACCTCGGCCCGAACGCTGCCCAGGCGTGGCTTTCGCGCCACGGCGCCGCGTACGGGCTGTGCCAGATCTACCGCAACGAACCCTGGCACTACGAGCTGCGCCCCGCAGCCGTCCGGGCGGGCTGCCCGGTCATGTACGCCGATCCGACCGAGGACCCGCGGATGCGGTGACTCCGCTTGCTCGCGTTATGTAAACGTGATGTCCGGCTTCGTGCGCGACCTCTTGACCGGAGGGAGCGGTGGGCGCTCACTATGACCTCCATCGCTGACACACCCCCTCGCTTCTGAGCCTTACCTCTGCGCACCCCCGCTTGTTCGAGATTTCGAACAACGTCTGATCCTCGGAACAGCACCGCACGTCCCCGGAACAGCACCGCTACGAAGGAGATCCAGCATGCTCACCAGGCGAAACTTCCTCACCGCGGCGGTAGGTGCGGCGGCCGCGGCCGGGCTCGCGGCCTGCGCCAAGGAGGACGGCAAGTCGTCGAATTCCCCGGGCGGCGGCGGCAAGGCACTCACCCTCGGCTTCTCCCAGGTCGGCTCCGAGAGCGGCTGGCGCAGCGCCAACAGCGACTCGGTCAAGTCCGCGGCGAAGGAGGCGGGTTACACCCTGAAGTTCTCCGACGCCCAGCAGAAGCAGGAGAACCAGATCTCCGCGATCCGCAACTACATCGCGCAGAAGGTCGACGTGATCGCCTTCTCGCCGGTGGTCGTCACGGGCTGGGACGCGGTGCTCAAGGAGGCCAAGGCGGCGAAGATCCCGGTCGTCCTCACCGACCGCTCCGTGGAGACCTCGGACGAGTCCCTGTACGTGACCCTGGTGGGCTCCGACTTCACGGACGAGGGCCGGCGTGCGGCCAAGATCCTGGAGAAGGTCCTGGACAAGGCCGGCCACAAGGGCCCTGTGAAGATCGCCCAGTTGGAGGGCACCACTGGTGCCGCGCCCGCGATCGAGCGGGCCAAGGGCTTCAAGGAGGTCATGGACGCGGACCACGCCGACGACTGGAAGATCGTCGTCAGCCAGACCGGCGAGTTCACGCGCGCCGGCGGCAAGCAGGTCATGGCCGCGTTCCTGCAGTCCAA
The DNA here is from genome assembly GCF_016464295.1 of Streptomyces sp. N35. NCBI lineage: Bacteria > Bacillati > Actinomycetota > Actinomycetes > Kitasatosporales > Streptomycetaceae > Streptomyces > Streptomyces sp. N35. The sequence continues at coordinate 4,361 of NZ_JAEIMH010000100.1, forward strand.
CCCGGACATCAACGTGCTCTACGCGCACAACGACGACATGGGCCTCGGCGCCATCCAGGCCATCGAGGCGGCCGGCAAGAAGCCCGGCAAGGACATCCTCATCGTCACGGTCGACGGCGTGAAGGACGGCTTCATCGCGATGTCCGAAGGCAAGATCAACGCCATCGTCGAGTGCAACCCGCTGCTCGGCCCCCAGCTGATGGACGTCGTGCAGAAGGTCAAGGACGGCGAGAAGCTCGAGCGCTGGATCAAGACGGAGGAGAGCGACTTCCTGCAGGACCAGGCCAAGGACGCGCTGCCCGACCGCAAGTACTGACCGCCCGTTCCCACCTGCAGGGAGCCTCTTCGCCGGCCGGGACCGACAGGCCCTCGGCGAGGAGGCTCCCCTCGGTCCGAGAAGACGCATGAGGAGCGCTGCCATGGCAGAGCCGCGGCCCGTCCTGGAGATGACGGGCGTAGTGAAGGAATTTCCGGGGGTACGGGCTCTGTCGGGCGTCGACTTCCGGCTCTTCCCGGGCGAGATACACGCCCTGATCGGCGAGAACGGCGCCGGAAAGTCCACGCTGATCAAGGTGTTGACGGGCGTGTACGCGCTCGACGGCGGCACGGTCGCCCTCGACGGGGAGCCCGTACGGTTCACCAGCCCGCTGCAGGCGCAGCAGGCCGGCATCAGCACGGTCTACCAGGAGGTCAACCTCTGCCCCAACCTGTCGGTGGCGGAGAACATCTTCATCGGCCGCGAACCCACCCGCGCGGGACGCATCCAGTGGAAGCGGATGCGCAAGGAGGCGGCGGAGCTGGTCGACCGGCTCGGCCTCGACATCGACGTGGCCGCGCCGCTGTCCTCGTACCCGCTCGCCGTACAGCAACTCGTCGCGATCGTACGGTCGGTGGGCACCGGCGACCCTGACGCGCCCGGATCCGGCACCAAGGTGCTCGTCCTCGACGAGCCGACCTCCAGCCTCGACCGCGACGAAGTCCTCGAACTCTTCCGTCTGATGCGCCAGTTGAGCCGCGACGGTGTGGCGATCCTGTTCGTCTCGCACTTCCTCGACCAGATCTACGAGATCTGCGACCGCATGACCGTGCTGCGCAACGGCGCCCTCGTCGGCGAGCACCTGGTCCGTGACCTCGACCAGGTCGGCCTGATCGAGCTGATGATCGGCAAGGCGCTCGACCAGCTGGAGGAGCTGCACGAGCACCAACTGCACTCCGGTGTGGGTGAGTTGCTGGTCAAGGCCGAGGGGCTCGGCCGCACCGGAAAGATCGCCCCCTTCGATCTGGACATCAAGAAGGGCGAGGTGCTCGGACTCGCCGGCCTGCTCGGATCCGGCCGCACCGAGCTCGCCCGGCTCCTGTTCGGCGCCGACCAGCCCGACAGCGGCACGGTGACCATCGGCGGCAAGCAGGTGTCGATGAGCGCCCCCAACGACGCGATCGGCGCGGGCGTCGCGTTCTGTTCGGAGAACCGCAAGACCGAGGGGCTTGTCCCCGACCTGACGGTGCGCGAGAACATCATCCTCGCGCTCCAGGCGGCCCGCGGCTGGACCCGCCCGCTCCCCGTCCCGCAGCGCGACGAACTCGTCGCGAAGTACATCAAGGCCCTGGACATCCGCCCCGCCAACCCCGAGGCCCGCGTCGGACAGCTCAGCGGCGGCAACCAGCAGAAGGTGCTGCTCGCCCGCTGGCTGATCACCCGGCCGCAGCTGCTGATCCTGGACGAACCCACCCGCGGCATCGACATCGGCGCCAAGACGGAGATCCAGAAACTGGTGGTCTCCCTCTCCGAGGACGGCATGTCCGTCCTGTACATCGCGGCCGAGCTGGAAGAGGTCCTGCGGCTCAGCCACACCATCGGGGTGCTGCGCGACCGCAAGCTGGTGGCGCGCCTGGCCAACGGCCCCGAGATCACCGCCGGCACGATCCTCGAGACCATCGCGAGCGGAGCACACCAGTGACCACCACCCCCCGTTGGCGAGCGCTGACGCGTCACCATCTGTTCTGGCCGGTCGCCGTCCTGCTCGCCCTCCTCATCGTCAACGTCCCGTTCACACCCGACTTCTTCTCGGTCAAGATGACGGACGGCCACCTCTACGGCAGCCTCGTCTCGATCGTCCTGTTCGGCTCGCCGCTCATCCTGGTGGCGGTCGGCATGACCCTGGTCATCGCGACCGGCGGCATCGACCTCTCGGTCGGCGCCGTCGTCGCCATCACGGGCGCCCTGACCTGTTCGTACATCAGCGACCAGGCCGACCAGAACGCGCTGTCCGCCGTGTTCCTCGCGATGGGCGTCGGGCTCGTGGCCGCGGTGGTCTGCGGTCTGTGGAACGGCTTCCTGGTGGCCAGGATGGGCATCCAGCCCATCATCGCGACCCTGATCATCATGGTCGCGGGCCGCGGCGTCGCCCAGCTGATCACCGACGGCCAGATCATCACCATCCACAGCGAGCCGTACAAGCTGATCGGCGGCGGCTACTGGCTGACGCTCCCCTTCTCCATCTTCGTGGTGGCCGCCGTCGTCGCCGTCACGGTTCTCCTCACCCGCCGCACGGCGCTCGGACTGCTCGTCGAGTCCGTCGGCGGCAACGCCGAGGCCAGCCGTCTGGTCGGCATCAGGTCCACCCGTATCAAGATCATGGTGTACGTGTTCTGCGCGCTGTGCGCCGGCATCGCGGGGCTCATGATCAGCTCCAACACCTCGGCCGCCGACGGCAACAACGCCGGTCTGTGGATCGAGCTCGACGCGATCCTCGCCGTGGTCATCGGCGGCACCGCACTGACCGGTGGCCGCTTCTCCATCGGCGGTACGGTGATCGGCGCCCTCGTCATCCAGACCCTGACCACCACGATCTACACGATCGGCGTGCCGACCCAGACCAACCTGGTCTTCAAGGCCGCGGTCGTCATCGTCGTATGCCTGCTGCAGTCCCCGAAGTTCCGGGAGAAGGTCTTCGGCGCGCGGCGCGCCAGGAACCTGACGGAGCCCACCCCGGCGGAGCCCGTGCTGCCGGCCGCCGCCCCGAAGCCACCGAAGACCTCGACGGAGGTGTCGCGATGACCGCGACGGACCGGAAGCCCGAGGTGGCCGGGAACGGCACCGCCTCCTCCCGCGCCACCCGGCTGCTCGGCGACCGGCGGCTGCCCGTCCTGGTCACGGCGGCGCTGTTCCTCGCCATGTACGGCGGCGGCCTCAGCCGGTACGCGAACTACGGGTTCGGCGAACCCCAGGTGTTCCTCAACCTGTTCATCGACAACGGCTATCTGCTGGTCGCGGCCATCGGCGCCACCTTCGTCATCATGTCCGGCGGCATCGACCTGTCCGTGGGCTCGATGATCGGCTTCACCACCATGTTCACCGCCTGGCTGGTGGAACGGCAGGGTCTTCCGCTGGTCCTGGTGGTGCCGCTCGCGCTCGGCGTGGGCGCGTTCGGCGGGTTCCTGATGGGCTATGTGATCCACAACTTCGAGATCCAGCCGTTCATCGTCACCCTCGCCGGACTCTTCCTCTTCCGCGGCCTGTGCCTGGTCATCAGCAAGGAGTCGATCTCCATCGGCGACGCCTCGGTGGGCACCCTGGCGCAGACCCGGGTCCCGCTGGGCGTGGGGGAGTTGTCCGTCGGCGCCCTCGTGGCCCTGGCCGTCCTCGGCGCCGCGTACTACGTGCTGCACTACACGCGCTTCGGCCGCCGGGTGTATGCCGTCGGCGGCAATGAGCAGTCGGCCCTGCTCATGGGTCTCCCGATGGGCGGCACGAAGATCGCCGTCTATACGGTGAGCGGCTTCTGCTCGGCCCTGGCCGGTCTGCTCTTCATGCTCTACATCCAGTCCGGCGACCCGCTGCACGCCATCGGCATGGAACTCGACGCCATCGCCGCGGTGGTCATCGGCGGCACCCTGCTCACCGGCGGCTCCGGGTACGTGCTCGGCACGCTCTTCGGGGTGCTCGTCCTCGGCCTGATCAAGAGCCTCATCACCTTCGAGGGGACGCTCAGCTCCTGGTGGACGAAGATCGCGACGGGTGTGCTGCTCTGCGCGTTCATCCTGGTGCAGCGGACGATGACGGCCCGCAGGAAGACCTGACGCGCAGGAGTTCGGGGGCCGGGAAAAAACTTGGGCCCACGATGTCGAGAACCGGCGTCCGGCTCCGTCCCCGCAGTGAACGCGCCCACAATGGGTCGCACGCAGCGAGGAGAAACGTCATGGCCAAGTACCTGCTTCTCAAGCACTACCGCGGCGCCCCGGCCCCCGTGAACGACGTGCCGATGGACCAGTGGACGCCCGAGGAGATCTCGGCGCACGTGCAGTACATGAACGACTTCGCGGCCCGGCTCGAGAAGACCGGGGAGTTCGTCGACGGGCAGGCGCTCTCTCCCGAGGGCACCTTCGTCCGGTACGACGGGGAGGGGCGCCCGCCGGTCACCGACGGTCCGTTCGCCGAGACCAAGGACCTGATCGCGGGCTGGATGGTGATCGACGTCGACACGTACGAACGCGCCGTGGAACTCGCGGGAGAGCTGTCGGCCGCTCCCGGGGCGGGCGGGAAGCCGATCCACGAGTGGCTGGAACTGCGCCCGTTCTACGGCGTGCAGCCCACCATCACGGAGTGAGCTCCTTGGACGAGGCGCTCCTGAGGGGCCTCACGCCGAGCGTGCTCGCGATCCTCGTCCGCCGCGGAGCCGATTTCGCGGCGGCCGAGGACGCCGTCCAGGACGCGCTCGTCGAGGCGGTCCGCGTGTGGCCGGCCGACCCTCCGCGGGATGCGAAGGGGTGGCTGGTCACCGTGGCCTGGCGCAAGTTCCTCGACGCGACCCGGGCGGACACGTCCCGCCGCCGGCGCGAGGACCGCGTGGAGGAGGAACCGGCGCCCGGACCGGCGCCCGCGCTCGACGACACGCTCCAGCTCTACTTCCTGTGCGCCCACCCGTCCCTGACCCCGTCGTCAGCCGTGGCGCTCACCCTGCGCGCCGTCGGCGGGCTCACCACGCGCCAGATCGCCGAGGCGTATCTCGTCCCCGAGGCGACCATGGCGCAGCGGATCAGCCGTGCCAAACGCACCGTCTCCGGCGTCCGCTTCGAGCAGCCCGGCGACGTGGCCACCGTGCTGCGCGTCCTCTATCTGGTCTTCAACGAGGGCTACTCCGGCGACGTGGACCTCGCCGCCGAGGCCATCCGCCTCACCCGGCAGCTCGCCACCGCGATCGACCACCCCGAGGTCGCGGGCCTGCTCGCCCTGATGCTGCTCCACCACGCCCGCCGCCCCGCCCGTACCGCTCCCGACGGCGGCCTCGTACCGCTCGCCGCGCAGGACCGCGGCCGCTGGGACACCGGACTGATCGCCGAAGGCGTGGTCATCCTCCAGGCCGCCCTCGCCCGCGACCGGCTCGGCGAGTTCCAGGCCCAGGCGGCCGTCGCCGCCCTGCACGCCGACGCCCGCACCGCCGAGGAGACGGACTGGGTGCAGATCGTGGAGTGGTACGACGAGCTCGTACGCCTGACGGACAACCCCATCGTCCGCCTCAACCGCGCCGTGGCCCTCGGCGAGGCCGACGGCCCGCACGCGGGCCTGGCCGCGCTCGCCGAACTGGACGCCGCGCTGCCCCGCCACACCGCGGCGGCGGCCTACCTCCACGAACGCGCCGGCGACCCGGCCACGGCCGCCCGCCTCTACACGGAGGCCGCCACCCAGGCCCCCAACCTCGCCGAACGCACCCATCTGACCCGGCAGGCGGCGCGGCTCAACAAGCGTTGAGGGTTCGTTCACATCAGGGCAGAACGCTACTGAAAGGAATTTCAACAAGGCGTGATGGCGTGCAGGGGGCAATTACGCCGGGGTCGCGGCAGGGCAGGGTGCGAGGCGTGCGGGTTCGGTCAGGCTCCCTCCGTGACCACTGCCTCCAAGTCGACCGGCGGCATGGGACTCGGGACGACGGACTCCGTGGCCGTCGCGGGCGTCTGCATGGCCATGCTGGGTCTCCTCGCGCTGCCCGGCGGCTGGGTCGCCGACCGCTTCCTCGGGGCCCGTCGCGCGGTGTTCCTGGGTGGCGTGGTCATCATGGCCGGCCATATCTGCCTGGCCGTACCGGGTGATGCCGGCGTCTGGCCGGGCCTGCTGCTCATCGCCGCCGGCACCGGACTGCTCAAGACCAACATCACCTCGATGGTCGGCTTCCTCGGTGAGGAGGTCGACTGGCATCTGGGGTTCGCCGCCGCCGCGGTGGGGATGGCCCTCGGTCTGACACAACTAGCCCTCGGCAAACGGCGGTTGGCCGACAGTTACCGGGAGCCGCCGGTCGTCCCGCTCACCGCCCGCGAGCGCCGCAACGTGCTGCGCTCCGCCGGTGCCGCGGTCGCCCTGCTCGCCCTGCTGGCCTTGCTCGCCACCGAGACCGGTCTGCTGGGGTTCGACAACGCCACGTACGCGCTGGCGGCCGTCGGTCTGCTCGTGCCGGCCGGCTATCTCGCCCATATGTACCGCTGCCCCCACGTCGACGCCGGGGAGCGGGTCCGCCTCAAGGCGTACATCTGGTTCTTCGCCGCCGCCGCGCTCTTCTGGATGGTCTACGACCAGATGGCGACCACGCTCAACGTCTTCGCCTCGCAGAAGGTCGACCTCCACGTGTTCGGCGGGCTGATGCCGGCGAGCTGGACCCTGTCCATCCCCTCCGTTTTCGGGATCGTGCTCGCCCCGCTGGTCGGGATGTTCTGGCTGCGCAAGGGCCGGAACGTCTCCACTCCCGGCAGGTTCTCCTTGGCGCTCGCGCCACGCGCCTTCACCAGCCAGATGATCGGCATCTGGTTCCTGGCTGCGGCGACCGGCGACAGCCTCGGCGGCCAAGTGCCACGCCTGGACCACGTCATCGGGCAGACCGGCACCTTCCTGGGGCAGGGGGTCCTGCTCGTCGTCGCGGGTCTGCTGATGCTCAGGGGTGCGGCATGGCTGCGTACGCGGATCGGTGAGCACAGGCCCGGCGAGGCGGGGGTGCGGGTCGCCGTGTGAGGGCGGGTGCCGACGCGCACGCCTTCGGTACTTCACTCGGGGAGTTTGCTGGAGATATGGCCATGTTTATCCTGGAGATATAGCCGTGTTGCAGACGTATTCTCACGAAATGGGATGGACCAGCACGCTGAAGGACGCCGCCCGCTCCGGACTGCGCGTGGAGCGGACCAGGCTCGAACCGCTGATCACCCTGCGAGCGACGGTGGGTCTCGCCCTGTCGGGCGGCCTCGCGCTGTGGCTGTTCGGCGGGACCGCCGCGGCAGGTGCCGCGTACGGTGCGCTGCTCGGCGGGATCGCGGTGTTCCAGCGCAGCTGGCGGCCGGACCCGCTGCTCCCCGTCATCTCCGCGCTCACCCTCGGCGTCACGACCTTCCTCAGCTACCTCACGGGCGGTTGTCTGCCGCTGTTCCTCGCCCTGCTCGCCCTGTGGGCCTTCCTCGGCGGCATGGCCTGGTCGCTCGGCGCGAACGCGGGCAGCCTCGGCACGACCAACGCCGCGGTGATGCTGGTGACCGTCGCCCTGCCGGTCGGCGTCACGCAGGCGTTGGGGCAGGCGGCTCTGATGGTCGGCGGCGGTCTGGTGCAGGCGGCCCTCGTCGTGCTCTTCCCGATCCGGCGCTGGGGCCGCCACCGCGACGCGCTCGCCGACGCCCTGTCCGCCGAGGCCGACTACGCGCGCCGGCTGCGGGACGACCCGGCCGCACCGTTCACGCCGGGCCTGTTCGCCCAGGCCAGGGACGCCGCCACCCTCAGCGCCCGCCACGCGCGCCGCCGCCCGGCCGAACTGCACGGTGCCCGCGGGCTCGCCGAGCAGATCCGCCCCCTGCTCGGCACGCTCGCCGATCCCTCGGTCACCGGCCCTGGCCTCGCCCGCGTACGCGTCGACGCACTGCTCGCCGCGGCTGCCACCCTCCTGGACGCCACCGCCGACGCGATCCGTCATGGCCGGCCGGCCGAACTGCCCCCGCAGGCACTCGCCGCCATCGAGATCCCCTCGTCGGGCCCCGCACTCACCGGCCCGGCCCACCAGGCGGCCGGCCGGCTGCGCGCTCTGCTGCACGACGTGGTGGACACGGCGGGCGGGAGGCACGGCGGGTGCGGTGACGGTCATGGTGGGGGCGGTGACGGTCACGGTGGAGGCGGTGACGGTCACGGTGGGGGCGGGGCGGGCGGAGACGGCTCCGAGGGGTCCGTCGGAGCCGGTCGAGCCGGTGCCGACCGCGCCGGCACCCTCGTACTCCCCTCGGTGGCCGACCAGTTCAGAGGCGCCCTCGCCACGGTCCGGGGCCAACTGCGCGGCGACTCCCCGGTGTTCCGGCACGCGGTACGCCTCACGGCGGTCATGGTCGTGGGCGATCTCATCGGCCGCGCCCTGCCCTTCGGGCACGGCTACTGGGTCCCGCTGGTCGGCGCTCTCATCCTGCGCCCCGGGTTCTCCCAGACGTACAGCAGGGCAGCCGCCCGCCTCGGCGGTACCGTCCTCGGTCTCGTCATCGCCGGCGCGATCGTCGAACTCGCCCACCCCGGGGAGGCGTTGGCCGCCGTCCTGTCCGTCGTGTGCGGCGGCCTGATCCTCCTCTTCATGTACACCGGATACGCCCCCGTCCAGGCCGCCGCGTCCGGGTACACCGTCTTCACGCTCGGCATGGCGGGCGTCGGCCTCGACCAGTCGGTGCCCGCGCGCCTCGTCCTGACCCTGATCGGCGGCGGCCTGGCGATGCTGGCGTACGCCCTCTACCCCTCCTGGGAGACGCACCGGCTGCGCACGCGCCTCGCCGACTGGATCCACGCCGACCTGAGCTATGCCGCCACGGTCGTACGCCACTACGCGGAGCCGGCCGAACACTCCGCCCGCGAGACGCGCGAAGCGGTCCTGACCGCCCGCGGCGCCCTGCTCGCCTGGCGGGACGCGGTGGCCCTGGCCGCGAAGGAACCGGTACGCGACCGCGGCCTGTCCCACACCACGGAGGACGGCGCCGAACGCGCCCTCTACGAAGCCGCCCGCGTCACCATGCTCCTGGAGGCCCACGTCCCTGCGGCCGGAGCCCTGCCCGTTCCCGCCGCGGCCCCCTTGGCCGCCGCCCTGCAACAGGCGGCCGACGACGCGGCCCAGGCCGTACGCGACCACCGCGTCCCCACCTGGGAACCGGTCCGCGCCGCCCTCGCGGACTGGCACGGCGAAGGCGCCGCGTCCGAGATGGTGCACCGCACCGGGACCCTCCTTCTCACCTCCCTGTCCGACCTCTCGACCGCCCTGGAGTACGCCTCGCCTCCCGTGCCGCTCAGTCGATGATCTCGGCGCGGTCGTCCGCCGGCCCTCGGACCGAAGCGAAAGTGACCGCCCGCGGATGTCGAGAACGCGCCACCGGCTCCGTCCCAGGCACATCAGCGGCCACGACCGGCCGTAGAAGAAGAACGGCAGCGGCCGCCCCCGGCCGTACAAGAAGAACCGGCCGCACGAACATGAAGGAGAGACCACCATGGCGATTCAGCGGATGGACAACGTGGGCATCGTCGTCGAGGACATGGACGCCGCCATCGCGTTCTTCGTGGAACTCGGGATGGAGCTGGAGGGCAGGGCCGAGGTCAAGGGCCTCGTCGCCGACCAGTGCACCGGACTCGACGGCGTCCACTGCGATATCGCGATGCTCCGGACCCCGGACGGCCACAGCCGCCTCGAACTGTCGAAGTACCGCACCCCGGCGGCGACCAGCACCGAGCCACGCGACAAGCCGCACAACATCCTGGGCACCCACCGCGTCATGTTCGCCGTCGACGGCCTCGAGGCCACCCTCGCCCGCCTGCGCCCGCACGGCGCCGAACTCCTCGGCGAGATCGCCCGCTTCGAGAACAGCTACCTGCTCTGCTACGTCCGCGGCCCGGAGGGCATCATCGTCGGCCTGGCCGAGCAACTGGGCTGAACAGCTGGGCTGAACAGGAGGAGCGACCGCTGCCGCAATGGGGTGTTGGGGTCTGCGCGCCGCGCTCGCCAGAAGAGGGCACATGCCTACATTGCGAGCATGGCACTCACCTCGCTCGCGCGGCGCGCGGTACTCCGCACTTACCCGGTCGACCAGCGCACACTGTCCGGCATCCGCTACGAGGCTGCCCGCGTCAAGGCGCTGGTCACCGCCCGCCTGCGCCGCACACCCGACGCGGAACTGCTGCATCTGGGCTGCGGCGGCCGTCGTGTCGAGGGCTGGCTCAACTGCGATCTGAGCGGCTCGGACTACGACATCGACCTGATGGCCGGACGCCTCCCGTTCAGGACCGGAAGCGTGCGGGCTGTCGTCATGCAGCACGTCATCGAGCACCTCGAGCTGCGCGAGCACCTGCTGCCCCTGCTGACCGAGCTGCGTCGCGTACTGACGGACGACGGCGCCGTATGGCTGTCCTGCCCTGATCTGGAGAAGGTGTGCGTCTCCTACGTCGAGGATCGTGGCCGGACCCTTCTGGAGGACCGGCGCAGCCGCTACCCCGCGTTCACTCTGGGCGGGGTCCCCACCCAGCACATCGTGAACGACCTGTTCCACCAGCGCGGCGGGCACCGGAACCTGTTCGACTTCGACCTCCTGACGTGGGCACTGGAGGAAGCCGGCTTCAGCAAGGTGGAGCGCGTCAAAGAGGGCGACCTGCTCTCCGTATTCCCGGAGTTCCCGGAGCGCCACGACGATGCCCAGTCGCTGTACGTCGTCGCCCAGCCGTGAAATCAGAGCCCGGCCACGTGACGCTGACAAAGGCCCCGGGCCATGATCGGTCCCGGGCCTTTGCGCTGGGGGGCCCCCGGCAGGATTCGAACCTGCGACACCCGCTTTAGGAGCTCGACGAGGGGGTCGATCAGGAGCCATCGGCCGTGGAGGCGAGTACCGGACAGAAGCGCGGGCGAACGTCTCTGTCCGATGTCGTTGATGTCAGCTGTGGATGTCAGACCTTCTGATCCGTAGCTCTATGCAGAACGGTCAACTACGGCCGTACCGGCTGCCTTGAGACCCCTGGGACTCTATCGGGTGAGGTCGGGCGACACGGTCGCTGTATTTAGCTGCTGCACCGCAGGCAGATCACGCGGGCGCCAGGTCCCCTTGGAGCGGACCCGCTCAGGCCCTGCCTTTGGCCGTACCGGCGCAGGTGATGTTGCCAACGCAGATATTGATCCTGACTTCGTACCCTTCCGGGATATCTCCACTGCCATCTGGCGTGCCCATATTGAACCTGTCGACAGATCCCGTCGAGAATGTGTCGGTATCCACCAGAGTCCCCGACTTGTTATAGACCCACACCTGCGCGATCGCCAATTGGCCATCCTGACGATCGTCTAGGAGCCTGAGCTCCTCGCCGTTGGCGTCGAAGTTCGCCTCGTTCTCCCAGTACGAGTACCCTCGCTCCCAAATTTCGGCTTTCGCATCAGCGCCGTCGGAATCAATAGAGGTCCGCATGCTCAGGATACTCGTGTCCCACGTAATGGCGGCGTGCGCTGTTGACGCGCTGCCGAAGATTGCAAACGCGGCCGCAACTGCAGAGAGCGGCATCCAGCGCCTGGCTTGTCGTAGCTTCAAAGTGAATCCCCCATGGTTTGCGGTGCCGAGTAGGAACCTCGATCGAACACCCGGTTCGTGGGGACCACAGTGCGTGAGCGGCCTTGCGCAGACCTTGTGGAAACCTGGAATCCACTGGTCAGAAAGCACCCCAACACTCCTCCATCGGGCTGGAGCTGCTTTGGGGCGAGTGATCACGGCCCCTTAAGCTTCCGGCGAGTCGGGCAGTCTGTGGACCTGCTGCTCAGGAGGCGTCCCCGGTCGTGAATGACCATGGCGGTTGATGTCAGATATGGATGTCAAAGGGGCCGGGGCCTGGTTGGTGCCGGGGCTTTGGGCCGGGGGGGCCCCCGCGGGGGTCCGGCCTGCGGCCCCCCCCTTTG
>NZ_JAEIMH010000100.1:16282-30131 GCF_016464295.1 Streptomyces sp. N35
TGGGGGGGGCCAGGGCCCGCGGCTGGTTTTTCCCCCGGTCCCTTTGCGCTGGTGTGCCCCCGGCAGGATTCGAACCTGCGACACCCGCTTTAGGAGAGCGGTGCTCTATCCCCTGAGCTACGAAGGCGGGGCCTTGCCGTGTTGTCCGCAAGGTCTGGGCCGGCCCGAAGGGCGGCTCTGGACAGGGTAGCGGATGTGGGCTCGGCCGGTGGGGGAGCCCTACGGGCGCTGGCGGAGCTTTGTTGCGCGGTGGCGGAGGTGGGTGGCGAGGTCGGGAGGGGTGGTGGGGTGGGGGGTGAGCGCGGAGGTGGTGAGGCGGGCCATCGCCGATTCGGCGTAGGTGAGGTCGTCGCGCCAGGTTCGGAGCGTTCTGTGGTGGCGTGGGTCGGTGTCGAGGCGGGTCAGTTCGGTGCGTACGGCGGCCAGTTCGGCGTGGGCGCGGCGGCGCAGGGTGTGCAGGGTTTCGGTGTCGTCGGGGTGGGTGTGCGCGTGGTCGGCGTACGCGGCGATGGTGTCGTGGGCCGTCGCGAGCCGGTGGGGGACGCGGGTGCGGGTGTCCTCCGGCCAGAGCAGGTAGCCGCAGAGGAAGGCGACGGCGCAGCCGATCACGGTGTCGAGGAGGCGGGCCCCCGGGACGGCGGAGCCCGCCTGGCCGAGCGGGTCCGCGAGCAGCAGCATCACCGGGGTGAGGAAGAGGGTCTGCAGGGCGTAGTTGCGGCGGGCGTACGCCTGGAGCAGGCCGGTCAGGACGACGGTGACGGCGATCCGCCACCAGCCCGCCGGGAAGACGGCGATGGCGGCGAGGCCGAGCAGGACCCCCGCGACGGTGCCGGTGGCGCGCAGGACGAGGCGGGCGGGCACGGTTCCGAGACCGGGGCGTACGACGAGGGCGACGGTGAGGACCAGCCAGCCCGAGTGCGGCAGGCCGCTGAGGGAGGCGACGGTCTGGGCCAGGCCGAGGCAGACCGCCAGGCGCAGGGCGTAGCGGCGGGCGGCGGCGTCGTGCAGCCGGCCGGACAGCGCGGTGGCGAGGCGGCGCAGGGGAGCGGGCGGCGGCGGTACGAGGCGGGGCGGTCCGGTGGGCCGCTGCGCGGCGGGCGCGGCCAGACGCGCGACCGCGGTGTGCAAGGCGCGGCCGGCCGGGTCGTGGGGCTCCGGCGGCAGCGGGGCCGTCCCGGCCCGCCCCCCTCCCCGCGGGGGGGGGGGCGCCCCGGCCGCCCCTGCCCCCCCCCCCTCCCCCCCCCCGCCCTCCGCCCCCGCCCCCGTCCTCGCACCGCTCACCTCCGTCTCCAGCTCGGTCACCCCCGCCTCCGCCCCCGTCCCCGTCCCACTCGCCTCCGTCTTCGCTCCGGCCGGCTCAGTCCCGCTCCCCTTCGCTTCGGCTGCCTCAGTCCCGTTCCCCTTCGCTTCGGCTGCCTCAGTCCCGTTCCCCTTCGCCCCGGCCGCCTCAGTCCCACCGTCCTCCGTTCCCGTCCCCATCCCCGTCACCGCAGCCCCAGCCGCTCCCGCCCCACCCCCCAATACCACCCCCGCCACCCCCCGTACCACCTCTGCATAAACTCCAGCCACTCCAGCCACTCCACCCCTCGACATCACCTCAGCCCCCGCCGCGTCTCCACCGTTCGCTGCGTCTCCACCGTTCGCCGCGTCTCCACCCCCCGCCGCCACCCCACCCCCCGCCGCCACCCCACCCCCCGCCAACACCGCAGGCGCCGCCGCGATGACCCCCACCAAGAGGTCGAGGTCGGTGGTGAGGTGGGCGGTGGGGGTGCCCGGGCGGGGTGCGGACAGGCGGCGTACGAGGACCGTGTCGTAGGCCGCGTCCATCGCCTCCGTCACCGCGTGGCGGCGCTCGGCCCAGGTGTCGTCGGTGGCGTCGAGGAGGTCCGCGACGGCGTGCAGCGCCCCGGCCACCGCCTGCCGTTCCCCCAGACCGGGCCGGCGCATGGCCTGGCCGAGAGAGAGCAGCATCAGCGGGACGCCGCCGAGCAGGAACAGCAGCGGCACCTGCCACCACGGCGCCGTGGCCGGAAGGCCGAGGCCCATGGCGGTGGCGAGCAGCAGCACCAGCGTGGCCATGTCGCTGATCCGGCCGATCGTCGAGACCAGACCGCTGATCAGCGCGACCACCGTGACGAGCAGGATCTGTGCCCACGCCTGGCCGTGGGTGAGCCGGCCGAGCGCGAGCCCGACCGCGCCGCCGAGCTGCGGCAGGAGCAGGGTCAGCGCCCGGGTGCGCCAGGGCGCGGCGGAGTCGTCGACCGCCGCACCGTATGCACCGAGCGCGGCCGCCGCCCCGAGGTCGGGGCGCCCGGCCCGCTGGCCCCCGGGCCGCCGCACGCGCATGCCCAGCGCGCCACGTACCACCAGCGCGCGGTCCACCGGCACGGGCCGCATCCGGACCGTGTGCCGCAGCCAAGACGTGCCGCGCCCGCCGGGCCGCATCCGGACCGTGTGCCGCAGCCGCGAGGTCGCGCGCCCGCCGGTCACGGCTGCGTCGAGTCCCGTGGCAGGTCCCAGACGACCCGGCGCTCGCGCGGCCCATGCAGGAGCCCCCTGGTCTGGGCGGTGGTCGCGGCGAGGGCGTTGATCGTCCCGTACGCGAGCGGGTAGAGCGGCAGCAGCAGACAGGCGTACGGGGGCCGGGGATCCAGGCGCCGCTCGCCGGCCACGGCGATGGCGATCTGCAGTACCGCGACGACCAGTGTGCGCAGGATGTGGCTGTGGCCGAGCAGGACGATCGCGAGGACACCCGCCGCGGCCCACACCAGTGCGCCGAGCAGGAACGCGCACACCAGCCGGCCGCGGGAGGCGGGCCGTGCGGGCTCGAAGACGCTGCCGACTCCGACTCCGACTCCGGCTCCGGCTCCGGCTCCGACTCCGACTCCGGCTCCGACACCGCCGACTCCGACTCCGGCTCCGGCTCCGACACCGCCGGAGTCGTGGTGCTGCCCTGCGGCCATGGGCATACCTCGCATCCATGGGTCGTCGCCGCGTGCCGCCCGGGGCCTTCCGCGGCGGCTCGCGCATCACACAAGCGTCACCCTATGATCCGAATAGTCCGTAATGCACCCTCAGGGAAGGCGGCCCGCTCGTGCCCAGTGGCCTCAATGCCGACACCATCGGACCGGTCGATGTCGCCGTGATCGCCTTCGAGGGGAGCAAGTTCAACGGCGATGTCGTGCCCGCCCTGCGGGAGTTGCAGCAGGCCGGCACGGTGCGGGTCCTCGATCTGAGCTTCATCCACAAGGACACCGACGGCTCCGTGGAGATCGTCGAGCTCGGCGACGAGGAAGTGGCCGAGACGTTCCACCACGTCACCGAGGCGCAGTTCGACCTGTTCAGCGACGAGGATCTGCAGGCGATCGCGGACGGGCTGCCCGCGCAGTCGTCGGCGCTCGTCGTCGCCTGGGAGAACACCTGGGCCGCGCGCCTGGCCGCGGCGGTCCGCGGCTCGCAGGGCGAACTGCGGCTGCTCGAGCGGATCGACCGGGACACCGTCGTCGCCGCCGTCACCGCGCTCGACGCCGACTGACGAGCCGCCGACCGACGAACAGTGACCGACACGGAAGGAAGAAGAGGAACCTATGCTGCCTCGGAGAGTAGGACGCCCCGGACTGCTGGGCACAGTGGTCCGCACCGCGGTGATCTCGGGGACCGCCTCGGCCGTCTCCAACCGTGTGAACCGCGGGATGGCCGAGCGCGATATGCACCGGCAGGCGGATCAGCAGGTCCAGGCGCAGGAGGCCGCCGCCCAGGTTCAGGCCCAGCAGCAGTGGGCGGCTCAGCCGCCTGCCCCTGCCCCCGCTCCCGCCCCGACTCCGGCCGCCGCCTCCGTGGACCGCGTCGCCCAGCTCACCGCCCTGGCCGACCTGAAGGCCCAAGGCCTCCTGACGGACGAGGAGTTCGCCGCCGAGAAGGCCCGGGTCCTCGGCTCCTGACCCGCACTGCCACCCCGCAAGCACACTCACCCCCGTACCCCCGTAGGCGCTCACCCCGTACCCCCGCAAGCACTCACCCCCGTACCGCCGAAGCGAGAATCCCCGCCAGCCGCCACGCCTTCCCGTCCGCCGCGTACGCCGTCAGCCGCCGCATCGTCGTGCGCCCGGTGCGGTTGGTGACGAAGTACGGCGGCCGGGGCGACAGCGAAGGGGAGCCGGTGAACAGTCCGCGCGGGGCCGGTGCGAAAGGGGCGCGCAGCACCGTCTTCTCGACGTCCTCCAGCAGATACGCGTTGTGGACGAAGCCGATGCCGCTGCCGATGTCCTGCCGGCTGTGCCCGGGGAAGGCGCCCCACGGGGTGGAGCCCAGCAGGAAGCCGAAGGCCGACCAGCAGTTGACGCCGAGCGTGCCGTAGCGCAGCGAGGCGATCGCCCGGTCGACGGCGGCGCGGTGGGTGCGTTCGGTGCGCGGGTGCACGAGCAGGGTGGCGCCGAGCGTGCCGGGCAGCCGGTCGTTGGCGAACTCCACGGCCGCGTCCAGGAATTGCGCGGCGTCATCGCCAGGAAGCCGTACGACACCGAGCGCGCTGGCGAACACCTCGACACCGAGCATCGGGTCATCGCCATCGACAGCGCCATCGCCATCGACAGCGCCATCGACGGCGCCATCGACGGGGACATCGGGGACCAGAGCCCGGCACGCGTCCTCGCCGTAGGACTCGGCGCGGTCACCGGCCACGGCGGCGATACGGTCCGCCGCGCCCGGGTAGTAGTCGGCGCGCGGCGGCAGCGCGCGCAGCAGGCGGCGGATCTCGGCGAGCAGCCGCTCGGTGCCGTCCCAGTCGCGGGGGACGACCAGGATCTGGGTGGCCACGCAATTGTGGCCGGAGTTGTTGAGCTTGCTGGTGACGATGTGCTCGGCCTGGAAGCGGAGGTCGGCCGCGCTCCACGGCCCGGGCGTCACGATGCAGGGGCTCACCCCGCCCAACTCGCTGGTGAACGGCTTGTCGTTGACCGGGGTGCCGGCCTGCCTGCGCTCCTCGGCCCGCTCGTCCGTCCCCCACACGATGGCGTCGTGGGTGCGCTCGCTGCCGGTGACATGGATGGTGTCCACGCCGTCATGGGCGGTGAGATACGCGCCCTCCGCGGCGCCCCCGTCCACGAACCGGACCCAGCCCTGCTCGATGAACTCGGCGAACACCGCCTCGAAGTGCGGCCGCAGATAGGCGTTGACCGGGTTCATCTTCGCGAGGGCGACCTGCCCCTCGGCGTACAGCTTGTGCAGGATGTCGAGCGGGGTGATGGCGGCGACGTTGCCCGCGCCGAGGATCAGCGCGACGGCCGGCTCTCCCGGACGCCCCCGGTACTCGCCGGCCGCACGGGCCAGGACCTGCTCGGGGGTGGTGCCCGGCCGGGTGCACACCTCGGCGGTGAAGCCGTTCAGGAGCAGTCGGTCGGTGGCGGTGGCGGGGAAGACATCGACGACGGTACGGGTGTCAGTCGCGCGAACAGCCCGTGCGGGTACGGGAGTTCGCCCGTCCTCGATGCGCCGCAGCGTGTGCAGATACGCGGTGACGGTCCGGGCCAGTGCCCAGGGTGCGGCGACCCAGTCCTCGGCGGCCCACGCCGAGTCGCCCGCGTACCCCTTGGCGGGCGCGGGGGCGGGGGCCATGGCGGGCGCGCCGGCGGCGGTCCGCGGGAGCATCCGCTCCAGGAGGGCGATCCGCTCGGACAGCGGGGTGACGGTCCACGCCCCGGCCCGGGCGCCCAGCTCGCCGACGGCGCGGTCGAGCGGGGCCGGGTCGAGGTCCAGTGCGGTACTCAAGGGGCAACTCCTGTACGTACGAGGGAAGATCAGACTTCAGGCGAGGGAAGGCCGGGCCATGAGGCGAGGGAAGGCCGGGCCATGAGGCGAGGGAAGGCCGGGCCTTGAGGCGAGGGAAGATCAGACTTGAGACGGGCGAAGACCGGGCCTTGAGACGAGCGAAGATCAGGCCTTGAGGCGCGCAATGTCCCGCGCCGGATCGATGAGCAGGAAGGACGCGGCCGCTCCCACCGCGAGCAGCAGTCCGGACAGCAGGACGGCGTGCTGGTAGCCGGCGGTGCCCTGGGCGTCGACCAGGGCACCCACGACGGCGGGCGCGGCCAGACCCGAGGCCGTCACCACCGCGTTCATGACGCCGAGCGCGCCCCCGTCCCGCGCGGGCGGCGCGAGTTCGGCGACCGTGGTCACGGCGATGGTGGCGTATGCGCCGCCGAACCCGCAGCCGAGGGTGATCAGTACGGTCTTCGCGCTCGTACCGTCCACCAGCGGCACCGCGAGACAGGCGGCCGCCCCCAGCGCGAGCAGCCAGCCGCCGACCTGTCCGCGGGCCCGCCGGCTGCCCGCTCCGCGCCGCAGGGGCAGCCCCGGGGGGCCGGCCTGTCCCGGCAGCACAAGGGCGCCCGGCACCCCGGGCGCGACGATGATGAGGCCGGCCGTATGGGCCGAGTAGCCGAGCGCGTTGCGTAGATACGACGGCATCCAGACCAGCATCAGAGCCACGATCCAGTAGCTCGTGAAGTACGCGACGGTCGCGCCGATCCACGTGCGCGTGGCGAAGATCCGGCGGTACGGGACGGCCGCGCGGACCTCGTCCCCCTGGGCGCCCGCCTGCGTACCGTGCCGGCCGTCCGCACCGAACACCACCCAGGCCGCCGCCCACAGCAGACCCGCCACCACCAGCACCCACAGCGCGGACCGCCAGCCGTGGTGCTGGATCATCCAGGACAGACCGGGTGCCGAGACGATCACGCCGAGCGTGACGCCCAGGGTGATCAGTGCACCCGGCAGATTGCGCTTGTGGTCGGGGAACCAGGCCAGGGTGGCCTGTTGGGCCACGGGGAACGCGGGCCCCTCCGCCGCGCCGAGGAAGACCCGCGAGGCGACGAGCACCGCGAGCCCTCCGCCGATCGCCGCCGGGACCTGCGCCACCGACCACAGCAGGGCCATCGCCAGGAGCAGCACCTTGGGCGAGACCCGGTCGGCCGCGAGCCCGACCACCACTGCGGCCACGGAGAACAGCAGGAAGAACGCGCTGTTGGCGAGCCCGAACTGGGTGGCGCTCAGCTCGAGATCGGCCCGTATCTCATCAGCCGCGAGACCGAGGACGGACTTGTCCGCGAAGTTGACCATCATGAAGACCACGAGCAGCGCGGTCACCGTCCAGGCGCGCCTGCTGCTCTTGTCCTCGGCCCCGACTGCCTTGCGGGTCAAGGTCGGTACCGCACTCATGGGTGCTCCAGGGGAGAGGGGGCGGGGTTCGGCGGACGGGCTCAGGACAGCGGGACCCCGGCGATGGCGATGCGCTCCATCACCCGGCGCTGCGGGAAGTAGTCGTTGACCGCGTAGTGCTGGACGGCGATGTTGTCCCAGATCGCGATCGAGTCGGGCTCCCAGTGGAAGCGGATCTGGAACTCGGGGATCCGTGCCTGGAGCACGAGGATGTCGAGCAGCTCCCGGTTCTCGGCCGCGTCAAGTCCCTTGATGTACCTGGTGAAGGGCTCGTTCACGTAGAGCGTCTTACGGCCGCTGCGCGGGTGGCGCACCACGACCGGGTGCTCGACCTGCGGCCAGCTCGCACGGAAGGCGGCCTTCTGCTCGTCGTTCATCAGGGCGCCCCAACTGGCTTCCCAGTCGTGTACGGCGGTCAGGCCCTCGACGCGCTCCTTGAGGTCCCGCGGCAGGTTGTCGTACGCGGCGCCCATGTCCGCCCACATCGTGTCGCCGCCCGCGGCGGGCACCTCGACCGCGCGCAGGACGGCGCCGAGCGACGGGTTGGCCATGAACGAGTGGTCGCTGTGCCAGATGTTCTTGTTGCCCGCGGCCTTCGCGTCCTTGGCGAGCCGCGAAATGCCGGGCGTTCCCGTCTGCGCGAAGAACGGGTTGGGCTCCGGCGGCCCCCAGACCGCGGACAGGCCGACGTGGTGCTCGGCGGTGAAGCCGGTCTGGCCTCGGAAGAAGATCACCTTCCATTCGAGCAGCGCCTGGCGCAGCTCGGCGGCGAGTTCCCCGGTGAGCGGCCGGGTCAGGTCGACCCCGCTGAGCACCGCGCCGAAGTGCGGGGTGAGCGGGCTGACCTCGAACTGCCGGTAGGCCGGCTGCTCGGCGCCGGGCGCGAGCCGGTCCAGGGTGCGGCGCCCGTAGTGCATCAGGGGCTTGTCCAGTACGGGCTTGGGGTCGGCCACTTGGGCCGTCGCGACGTCCTGCATGGGGTCCTCCCGGACAGCGAACGCGGATGACACAGCTGATGTGCGGCTGATTACGTAACCGGCAGTATCGATATTGAGCGACGGCGGGGCAAGGGGGTGGACGGCATGGATTTCGTGCGGGTTCCCGGCGGCTGAACAGGGGATTCAGGGCATGCCGAAGTGCACGCCGGACAAGGTCGACTCGCTTGGCGCGCAAGTCGGTTCGCCCGGCGCGCAGGTCGGTTCGTCCGGCGCGCAGGTCGATTTGCCCGGCGCGCAGGTCGATTTGCCCGGCGCGCTGGTCGATTCGCCCGGCGCACAAGGGGAGTGCGGCCGCTCTACGGCTGGATGGCGCGCCCGATCAGCTCGACCACCGACTCGACCAGCGCCCCGTCCGGCTTCTGCTGTTCGCCGACCAGACGGAAGAGCAGCGACGACGCCACGAGGGTCGCCGCGGCGGCCAGATCGGCATCGGGCCGTACGTCGCCGCGGGCCACCCCGCGGTCGAGCACATGCCGCGTCTCGCTCATCACGCGGGCGGTGTACGCGCGGTAGGCGGCGGGTTCGGCATCCGCCTCCGCCGCCGCACCGATCACCCCGGCGAGCAGCCGGCCGACGCCGGGCTGCCGGTACGCCTCCATGCGGGCCGTGAGCACCACGCGCAACTCGGCCCGGAAATCGCCCAGATCGGGCACGGAAAGCGGTCCGATCCGGGACTCGGCGGCGGCGATGATCAGGTCCTGTTTGGTGGGCCAGCGCCGGTACACGGCCGGCTTGCTCACGCCCGCGCGGGCCGCCACGGCGTCCATGGTCAGCGCGCCCATGCCGGACTCCGCGACCAGGTCCACCACCGCGTCGAGCACCGCACGGTTCATGTGCTCCTGCCGTGGCCGGCCCGGCCCTCTGCGTACGCGCTGTCCCTGCTCATCGGCCATGCGGCGACGATACGCGGCGCCCGGCCCGACCACCCGTACAGGTGCGGCTCAGACGCTCACCACCCTTTCCGCCCCGGCCAGTTCGGCCCGCAGCACATGCTTCGTGATCTTCCCGGAAGGCGTACGGGGCAGCTCGGCGCGCAGGATCAGCTCGCGCGGGATCTTGTACTTGGCGAGCCGGGGTTCGAGCCACGCACGCACCGCTTCCAGTGCCAGCTCCGTCCCCGCACGCGGCACCACCACCGCCGCCACCGTCTCGCCCCACTGCGGATGCGGCCGGCCCACGACGGCGACGTCGAGCACGTCGGGGTGGCCGCGCAGGACACCCTCGACCTCCTGCGAGGCGACGTTCTCGCCACCGGTGATGATCACGTCCTTCATCCGGTCGACGATCGTCACGAACCCGTCCTCGTCGACCCGCCCGAGGTCACCGCTGCGGTACCAGTCACCCACGAACACCTCGGCCGTGGCGGCCTCGTCGTCGAGATAGCCCTCCATGCGGGTGTCCGCGCAGAGCCAGATCTCGCCGGTCTCGCCCGCCTCGGCGTCGCTGCCGTCCGGCCGTACGACCTTGAGGTCCACGCCCGGCATCCCGCCGCGCCCGATCGATCCGGCCTTGGCCACCTGCTCGGCGGGGGAGAGCGAGGAGCCGACCGGCCCCATCTCGCTCATCCCGTACACCTGATGGAAGTCCTCGGATCCGTACGCCTTCATCAGGCGGCGCGCGGTGTCCGCGTCGAGCGGTCCGGCGCCGTAGATCCAGGCCCGTACGGACGTGAGATCGAAGCCGGCGAAATCGGGGACGGCCTGCACCGGGGCGATCAGCGCGATCGGGGCGCCGAACATCGCCGTGATCCGCTCGCGCTGGATGATCTCCAGCATGGCGCGCGGCTCGTACTCGCGCTGCAGCACCACCGTGCCGCCGAGCAGCAGGGTGCTGAGCGTCCAGTTGTTGAGCGGGGACGCGTGCCAGATCGGCATGCAGATCAGGAAGCGCTCGTCGCGCCGCAGCGGGACGGTGGCCGCGCTGTACGTGGCCGCGAGGGCCACCGCGTGGTGGGTGTGCACACAGCCCTTCGGGGCGCCCGAGGTGCCGGACGTGTAGAGGATCTGCGCGATCTCGCTGTCGGGGCCCGCCCGTCCGGTCCACGGTCCGGCGTCCGCGATCAGGGACTCGAAGGCGTCGGCGGGCGGTATGTGCGCGTCGGGGTGGCTGACCAGCCAGGTCACGTCCGCGTCGGCCGCGGTCGCGCGCTCCCCGATCTCCGCGTCCACGACCGCGAGCCGTGCGCCGCAGTGCCGCAGCTGGCGTTCGACCTCGGCGGTCCGCAGCTTGTGGTTCACCGGCACCAGGGTCGCGCCCAGGTACCAGGCGCCGAACGCCGCGAACAGGAAGGCCGGGGTGTTGTACGTCATCACCGCGAGTCGGTCCCCTGGGCGCAGCCCCGCCTCGCTCAGCACCGTCGCCGCGCGCCGCGCGGCGTGGGCGAACTCCCGGTAGGTCCAGCGCTGTTCGCGGTAGACCACCGCCTCCTTGTCACAGGCCGATCGGACCGCGCTGTCCAGCAGGGTGCTGAGGTGCATCACATTCTCCTGACCATGGCGTGAAGCTCTGAACCATGGTTCACTTCTTTTATGGCCTACCGCAAGACCCCTGCCGAGATCAGTCGCCTCGAAGCCGCCCGCGAGCGCCTGATCGGCTGCGCCACCGAAGTCGTCGCCGACGTGGGCTGGTCCCAGGCGTCCGTGAACGCCGTCGCGGACGCGGCCGGGATCGCGGCCGGCTCGGTGTACCAGCACTTCCCGTCCAAGGCGGCGCTCGCTGTCGAGGTGTTCCGGCGTGCGGCCGGGCGTGAGGTGGAGGTGCTCGGCGAGGTGCTCGTCGGCGCCGGCGATCCTGTCGAGCGCCTCAGCCGCGGCGTCGACGTCTTCGCCCGGCGCGCCCTGGAGAACCGGGGCCTGGCCTACGCGCTGCTCGCCGCCCCCGCCGAACCGGCCGTCGGCGCCGAGCGCCTCGACTTCCGGCGCCGCTACCGTGCGCTGTTCGCCGAGGTCGTACGGGAAGGGGTGGCGGCGGGCCGACTGCCGCAGCAGAACGCCGAGATCACCGCGGCCGCGCTGACCGGAGCGATCGGCGAGGTCCTCGTGGACCCGCTCGGCGCCGCGGACGAGAACACCACGCAGCAGCTCCTCGCCGACCTCACCGCCGCGGCCCTGCGCTGCGCGGGCGCACCCACCGCCTGACGAGTTCCCGCGCGGCGCCCACCCGCTTGCACGGGCGCCCACCGCCTGACGACTTCCCGCGCGGCGCCCACCCGCCCACCCGCCCACCCGTCCGCTCGGGCGCCCACCGTCTGACCACCACCCATGGAGGCCCTGATGCCCAGCACTCCCGCCGGCGCGACGCACGAAGTCACCAATCAGGCGCCGCCGTTGACCGGTCACAACCCGGCCGAGGACGCCGTGCTCCTCGAGGGGATACGGCGCGAGGGCGCCGATTGGCATATCGAGGAGCTGCGCCGTTTCGGCCGGCTGGTCGGCAGCGAGCAGGCCCGCACCTGGGCCGACCAGGCCAACCGCCACGAGCCCGAACTGCGCACCCACGACCGCTACGGCCACCGCGTCGACGAGGTCGACTTCCACCCCGCGTACCACTCGCTCCTGACCGCCACGGTCGGTGCGGGCGCGGCCGGTTCGGCCTGGGCCGACGAGCGGCCCGGCGCGCATGTCGCCCGGGCCGGCACCTTCATGCTCGCCACGATGATGGAGCAGGGACACATGTGCCCGGTCTCCATGACGTACGCCGTCATCCCCGCGCTGCGCCGCGCCCCCGAACTCGCCAAGATCTACGAGCCGTTGCTCACCAGCCGCACGTACGACCCGGGTCTGCGCACCCCGGCGGCCAAGCGCGGGCTGCTCGCCGGAATGGGCATGACGGAGAAGCAGGGCGGCACGGACGTCCGCGCCAACACCACCACCGCCACCGAACAGGCCGACGGCACCTGGCGGTTGCGCGGCCACAAGTGGTTCACGAGCGCCCCGATGAACGACCTCTTCCTGGTCCTCGCCCAGGCACCCGGCGGTCTCTCCTGCTTCCTCGTGCCGCGCGTCCTGCCCGACGGCACCCGCAACACGTTCCGCATCCAGCGCCTCAAGGACAAGCTCGGCAACCGCTCCAACGCGTCCAGCGAGCCCGAGTTCGACGACACCGTGGCCTGGCTCGTCGGCGACGAGGGCCGTGGCGTGCGCACCATCATCGACATGGTCACCATGACCCGCCTCGACTGCGTGCTCGGTTCTGCGGCCCATATCCGCGAATCCCTCGCGCAGGCCGCCCACCACACCCGGCACCGCTCCGTCTTCGGCGCCAAGCTCATCGACCAGCCGCTGATGCGCAACGTCCTGGCGGACCTCTCCCTCGAATCCGAAGCGGCCACAACCCTGGGCCTGCGCCTCGCGGGCGCGGCGGACCGCGCCCAGCGCGGCGACGCCTCCGAACGCGCCTTCCTGCGCCTGGCCACCGCCGTCGGCAAGTACTGGGTCTGCAAGCGCCAGCCGGCCTTCGTCGCCGAGGCCCTTGAGTGCCTCGGCGGCAACGGTTACCACGAGGCCTCAGGCATGCCGCCCCTCTACCGCGAGGCCCCCCTCAACGGCCTCTGGGAGGGCTCCGGGAACGTCAACGCCCTCGACCTGCTGCGGGCGTTGACGCGCGAACCCGAGTCGCTCGACGCCTTCCGTACGGAGGTGGAGGCGGCGTCCGGCGCGGACTCCCGCCTCGACAGCGCCTGGCGGGAGCTCCAGGGCCGGCTGGCCCTGACCGAGGACGCCCAGCTGCGCGCCCGCCACCTCGTCGAACGCGCGGCCCTCGTCCTCCAGGGCTCCCTCCTCGTCCGCCACGCACCCCCCGCCGTGGCCGACGCCTTCTGCGCCTCCCGCCTGGCGGGCGACTCGGGCTTCGCCTTCGGCACGCTGGCCGCGGGGTCGGACTTCGCGGGACTCCTCGACCGACTCCCTGCGTGAGCCGGCGCCCGTTCGGGCGCGACCGGGTCACCGCACCGGGGTCTGCCACTCCTCCTTGTGCCCGAACCCCTTCGCGTTGTCGATCACCCGCAGCCAGTCCGGCACGATCTCCCACAACGCGGCCGACCCCACGGCCCTTGCGAGCCGCGGGTCCTCGGCCACGTACGGGAAGGCGCGGAGGTACGCGGCGCGAGCGGCCTCCAGCCCACCCTCGGCCACCCGCCGACAGGCCCCGCGCCCCTGCACTCCGCTGATCGTCGTCCACGTCTGCTGATCCGCCTGCGCGGTGAACGCCACGTGTGCGGTGGGGGACTGGGCGGAGAGTGCCGTGCCGTGGGCGGTGGACGGAGACGAGAGGAAGAGCAGGGTGCCCGCGTCCGAGAGGGCGTAGAACACGGCGCAGACCTGTGGCCCACCGGTGTCATCCACGTACGCGAGATTCAGGGTGCTGTGTCCGGCCAGCGCCTGCAGGTAGGGGGCGGGCGGGCACGATTTCGTCTCTCCATCGGTCACCCGCCCAGGGTGCCTCATCGACGGCTTCTTGCCGGGTGCGGCTGGGGTGCGGTCTCGCTGTCGGGTGGGCGCGTGTGCGGTGCGGTCTCGCTGTCGGGTGCGGGCCGGTTGCGCCTGCGGCGGGCTGTTTTCCCCTACCCGCCCCTTCCCGAAACTGGGGGCTCCGCCCCCAGGCCCCTGGATCCGAACTCCGTTCGGATGTCCTCAAGC
>NZ_JAEIMH010000101.1:0-14289 GCF_016464295.1 Streptomyces sp. N35
CGAGACCCTGCACTTCACGATCAGCAGTTAGCGGCGCTCCGGGCTCCGGAGCGCCGGACGTGGCAGCGGTCAGCGCTCCGGCCCCAGCGCCGCTCCGGTCTCCGTGAGCAGCTCCAACGCCGCCCCGATCGCGGGCTGTTGGTCCGCGCCCGCACGCACCAGCGCCTCGATCGTGCGGGCGGCGCCCGGCCGCGTGAGGGCCCCCCGGCCGGGCCGGGGCCGCCGGCGCCGCCCCCCGGGCAGGGTTGTCACCGCGTGACCGGTGGCCACGAGGGCGAGCGCCGCGCCCAGATCCTCGCAGTCGTGCTCGATCCGGGGTGTGAAACCGGCGTTGCGGCAGGCGTGCAGCAGGACGTCGCGGCAGGTGCTCGGCGGTGGCGCGGAGATCCAGGCCCGGTCGGACAGGACCCCGAGCCCTTCGGCGCGTACCGCGTCCAGCAGGTCGTCGGGGACCGCGAGAGCGAGCGGGTCGTCGAACAGGGGAACTGCCGTGGTGCCGGCGGGTGGTGGCGAGCCGAGCAGGTGATAGCGGTACGAGACGGCCAGATCGAGTCCGTGCTGCTTGAGCCGCACCACCGCGTCCCGCGGTTCGCACTGCACGATCCTGGGCCGGATCCGCGGATGCCGCGCGGCGAGCCGGGCGACCAGGGGAGCGGCCACCGAACGCAGCGCGCTCGGCGCGCAGCCGATCCGCAGCTCACCGGTGAGGTCGTGGTCGAGCGCGCGCACCGCACCCTCGGCGCGCTCGAGGGCGGCCAGGACCTGTTCGCAGCTCGCGGCGAGCGCCGCGCCGGCCGCCGTGAGCCGCACCCCGCGCCCCGCGCGCAGCAGCAGCTCGGCCCCGGCTTCCGTTTCCAGAGCCCGCAGCTGCTGGGAGACCGCGGAGGGCGTGACGCCGTGCAGCTCGGCGACGGCGGTGACCTTTCCGTGTTCGGCCAGGTCACGCAGCATGACCATGCGCTTCACGTCGAGCATGGGCCCACCCCTCACGATGTTTCAGTCCAGCTTAAGCTCAACGGTAGGAGAGGTAGCTGGACTTCACTGTTTCCGCGAGGTCATCCTCACCGCATGAACACTCCACAGAAGATCGTCCTCGTC
Source organism: Streptomyces sp. N35 (assembly GCF_016464295.1). Lineage (NCBI taxonomy): Bacteria > Bacillati > Actinomycetota > Actinomycetes > Kitasatosporales > Streptomycetaceae > Streptomyces > Streptomyces sp. N35. The sequence continues at coordinate 1,099 of NZ_JAEIMH010000101.1, forward strand.
GGCGCCCACGGCACACTCGGCCGCGCCGTGCACACCGCCCTGCGCGAACGCGGCCACGAGGTGATCACCGCGTCCCGCAAGGACGCCGACATCACCCTCGACATCACGGACCCCGAGTCCATCGCGGCCCTGTACCGCCAGGTCGGCCGGGTCGACGCGGTGGCGTGCGCGGCGGGCACCGTGCCGTGGAAGCCGGTCACCGAACTCACCCTGCAGGACGTACGCGACGGCCTCGAAGGCAAGGCGGTCGGGCAGATCGAACTCGTCCGCCAGGGCCTTCGGACCGTGGCCGAGGACGGCTCCTTCACCCTGATCACCGGCATCCTCGCCCGCGAGCCCATCCGCACCGGCACCGTCGCCTCGCTCGCGAACGGCGCGGTGGAGTCCTTCGTACGGGCCGCAGCGATCGAACTCCCGGGCCGGCAGCGGATCAACGCCGTCAGCCCCACCGTCTTCGAGGAATCCCTGGACGCCTACGGCGACTTCTTCCCCGGCTTCGACCCCGTACCGGTACGCCGCGCGGCCGCCGCCTACGTGCGGTCGATCGAAGGAGCGCAGACCGGGCAGATCCACCGCGTGGAATGAGTGCCCAAGGCCCGCGCAAGGGAACCGACGCCCCCACTCCCTCCGTCAGTCGGACATAGCGGTGAAGTTCGCCGGCAGGGGGTGAGCGGTGGGTATCTGGCAGCCGCTGCCGGACAGGACTCCGGCCGAAGTGGTGCATTTCGTCGAACACTTGAGACTGCTCAAGGACCGTACGGGGCTGAGCCTGGTCTCGCTCGGCACGCGCACCTCGTACAGCAAGTCCTCCTGGCAGCGCTATCTGAACGGCCGGCAGCCACCGCCCCGCCAGGCGGTCCTCGCGCTGTGCCGCGTCGCGGGTCTCGACGCCGCGGAGGCCGCCCGCTTCGGTGCGCGCTGGGAGCTGGCCATGCGAGTGTGGCCGCGGCCCGAGGCGCCGGACGCCGCCAAAGCGGAGGTCGTCGAAGCGGACACCGCGCGGGCCGGCGCCGCGTCCCCCTGGGGCGACCTCGACGAGGAGGAGGACACCCTGCCGTGGTGGGTGCCCCAGGACGAGCCGGAGACCCGGCCCGCCCGGCCCGCCCGGCCCGCGCACGACAGGACACCGGCCTGGCGGCTGCCGGCGTACGCGGCGGTCGCCGTGATCGCGATCCTGCTCGTCGGGCTCCTCTTCGTCCTGGGGGCCTGAGGGTCCAGGGGTGTCTCCGCCCGAAGGTCCGCATGGACGTCCGCGGGGAGGACTAGTTCGCCCAGTTGTACGCGGCCTTCTTCCAGTGGCCGTCGATCTTCACGTAGTACATCCCGTTCAGGCGCTTGAAGTTGGCCTGGTGGTCGTAGCCCGTGTACTGGATCTTGTTGGTGCCGACGTGGTCCAGGAAGTCGTCGGCGAGGCTGAAGGTCTGCTTGCCGACGATGCCGTCGATGTGGAGACCCTCGGTCTGCTGCCAGTACTTCGTGGCCGACTTGGTGCGCGGGCCGAAGTGCCCGTCGATGTCGCCCTTGGTGAACTTGCGCCACTTGCCGTCCGAGCCCTTGTACTTGGCGCCGTCCGCCCACAGGATCGTCTGCCACAGCCGCGTCGCGTTGCTGTGGGAGTAAGAGGTGCGGGACAGGTTGCCTTCGTCGCCCCAGTCGTTGGTCGGGTTGCCGCGGCCGTCGATCATGTGCTGGCTGCCGGCCGTCGCGGTGGGCGCCAGGCCGGCCAGGGCCAGCCCCGCTCCCGCCGCCACGGACACGGCCGCCATACCGAGCCGGTTGCGCTTGCTGAGATACATCTGTGCTCCCCCCGTAGGTGCTGTGACAGGGATGAGCGTGTCCGGTCGAGGGGGGTGCGCAGAAGTCCTGCGGACGGGGGCGGGATCCCCCGGGACGTCCCGTACGCTGACCTGGGGTTCCCACGCGGGCCGTGGGACGCGGATGGGACACTGCAGTTTGACCATCAAGGGGCGCGCGACGGGGCGCACCCTGACCCGTAATGCTCCCGTGCGCCGGTGCCGGGGGAACTGAGACCCTTGCTTCTGGCATCCCTGTGGGTAGCCATGGGGGCGCTTCGCCCCGGCCCTTGAGGGCCGGGACAAGGGCATGCAGGGCCGCGCACACGGGTACGTCTGGGCACGACACGGGGGGACAAGGGGGAAGCAATGCCTCGTTGGAGGGCGCTACCGGAGGAACTCGACCCGCAGGTACGCGAGTTCGCGAGCCAGCTGCGCCGGCTCGTCGACCGCAGCGGGCTGAGTATCGCCGCGGTGGCGGACCGTACGGGCTACAGCAAGACATCGTGGGAGCGCTATCTGAACGGCCGGCTGCTCGCGCCCAAGGGTGCGGTCGTGGCGTTGGCCGAGGTCACCGGCACCAACCCGATGCATCTGACCACCATGTGGGAGCTCGCGGAGCGTGCCTGGAGCCGCTCCGAGATGCGCCACGACATGACCATGGAGGCGATCCGGATCTCCCAGGCGCGTGCCGCGCTCGGCGAGTTCGGTCCGGGTCCCGCCAAGGGGAGGAACGGCAAACCGCGCGCCGCCGCGGCGCCGGCGGCCGCCCATCCGCCGACCCAGCCGGCGTCCACGTACAGCCCGGCCAGGCAGCAGCCGGCCGCCCCTTCGTCCTCGGGGGCCCGTTCCTACGGTCCGCCGTCCGGGCCCGGCGGTGGGGAGCGGCCGGGTCCCGCGCGGGGCGGTTCGCCCGACGGGCAGCGCAGGAAGCGGAAGTTGACGATGTTCCTCGCGGGCGTCGTCGGCGCGCTCGTGGTCATCGCCGCGGCGGTGTTCCTCACCGACTTCGGCAAGGGCGACGGCGGGGACCCGCAGGGCAAGCCGCCGGCGACCCCCACCACCAGCAGCCCGACCCTGCCGGAGGGTGTCGAGTGCAGCGGTGAGTCCTGTGCCGGCAAGGACCCGGAGGAGATGGGCTGCGGCGGCACGCTCGCCACGTCGCCGCCGGTCGACGTCAAGGTCGGCGAGGCCAAGGTCGAGGTCCGCTACAGCAAGACCTGCGGTGCGGCCTGGGGCCGGATCACCTCGGCAGGACCCGGCGACACCGTCGAGATACGGGTGAAGGGCGAGAAGACGCAGACCTCCGAGGTCGACGGGGACTTCGACGCGTACACCCCGATGATCCCGGTGAAGAACGTCGAGGACGCGAAGGCCTGCGCGATCCTGACGGGCGGACAGGAAGGCTGCACCAAGTAGTTCCGCGGGCGCGTGCATGAACGGCACGAGCCGGGGCACGCGCTCAGTACCCCCACGGGATTGCCGGCACATGTATCCCGGGGTTTCCGAGGGCTCCTATTCGTCGCCCTCGGCCCACGGGATTGCAGGCACATGTATCCCGGGGTTTCCGAGGGCTCCTATTCGTCGCCCTCGGCGGCCCACGGGATGTGCAGGCACACCCCGCAGAACGGCCGCCGCGCTCACCTCTCCCGGAGCGGCGGCCGTTCGCAGGGCTGGGCACCGCTCACTGCCCTGGGGGCGGGGGCACACCCGGGCGGGGCCGACGGGGGCGTCGGGCGCGATAGCCTGACCGGTGGATCTCCCTTGACGTCAAGAGATCGATCATCGCGGCGTCAACCGGGAGGCCCCCAAGGACCGGGGCAGGGACCCCCACCGCCAGCTGTCTTAACGGAGATCGCCATGACCCGCACTCCCGTGAATGTCACCGTCACCGGCGCGGCCGGCCAGATCGGTTACGCGCTGCTCTTCCGTATCGCCTCCGGCCACCTGCTCGGCCCGGACGTGCCGGTCAAGCTGCGTCTCCTCGAGATCACCCCCGCCCTCGGCGCCGCCGAGGGCACCGCGATGGAGCTCGACGACTGCGCGTTCCCGCTGCTCGCGGGCATCGACATCACCGACGACCCGAACGTGGCCTTCGACGGTGCCAACGTCGGTCTGCTCGTCGGCGCCCGCCCCCGTACCAAGGGCATGGAGCGCGGTGACCTGCTCTCCGCCAACGGCGGCATCTTCAAGCCGCAGGGCAAGGCCATCAACGACCACGCCGCGGACGACGTCAAGGTCCTCGTCGTGGGCAACCCGGCGAACACCAACGCCCTGATCGCCCAGGCCGCCGCCCCGGACGTACCGGCCGAGCGCTTCACCGCGATGACCCGCCTCGACCACAACCGTGCGCTCTCGCAGCTCTCCAAGAAGACCGGCGTGCCGGTCTCGGAGATCAAGAAGCTCACGATCTGGGGCAACCACTCCGCCACCCAGTACCCGGACATCTTCCACGCCACGGTCGCCGGAAAGAACGCCGCCGAGACCGTGAACGACGAGAAGTGGCTGGCCGACGACTTCATCCCGACCGTCGCCAAGCGCGGTGCCGCGATCATCGAGGCCCGTGGCGCCTCGTCGGCCGCCTCCGCCGCCAACGCCGCGATCGACCACGTGTACTCCTGGGTCAACGGCACCGCCGAGGGCGACTGGGTCTCCATGGGTATCCCGTCGGACGGTTCCTACGGTGTCCCCGAGGGCCTCATCTCCTCGTTCCCCGTCACCACCAAGGGCGGCACGTACGAGATCGTCCAGGGCCTGGACATCAACGAGTTCTCCCGTGCGCGCATCGACGCCTCGGTCAAGGAGCTCGAGGAGGAGCGCGAGGCGGTCCGCGCCCTCGGCCTGATCTGAGTCACCTGGCTTCTTCAGTACGACGCCGAAGTCCCGGTTCCCCAAGGGGAGCCGGGACTTCGGCGTGTGTGCCTGTCTGCCTGCTCAGGCGCCCTGCTTCTGCAGCTCCTTGACGTCGACGGTCTCGCCCGCCGGCGGTGTCTCGCTCGGCACCGGCTCGTCGTAGTCCGAGAAGGAGACGGTCTGCTCCTTGCCGCCCTCCTGGCTGACGATCTTCAACGGGTAGGGCTTGCCCTCGGTCGCCACATGGATGGTGGACTTCTCGCCCGCGTCCGTCTCCTCCAGTGCGATGGCCTCCTGGCCGTCGATGGTGGAGGTGCCGCCCTTCTTCAGCTTCCCCGTGTCACCCTCCGTGCTCATCTCCTTCTGCAGCGCCTTGAGATTGCAGGAGGACGAAAGCTGGCTGAGCTGCGGGTCCTTGGTGTCACCCATGAGGTGCTTGTCCTTGAGCATCTCGGCCGCGGCATCACCGTTCGGACCGCCCATGGCCTTCCAGAACGCGGCGTCGGCCTTGATCCACACCTTCTCGCCGCGCTTGAGGATGTCGAAACTGCCCTTGCCCTCGGGCATCTTGAAGGTGCCGGCACAGTTGCCCTGCTGGTCCACCGCGAGGTCGAACGACTGGGGTTCGCCGCCCGAGGAGGAGTCGCCGCTGTCCATCGACATCCGCAGCGACTTGGCGTCGAGCAGCGCCTGCTGCGCGGCGTCGCTGATCTCCTTGGCGCTCTTGTCGGCGATCGAGCTCTCCTTGTCGCCCGAACCGCCGCCGTTGCCGCCGTTACCTCCCGACCCGCCGCCCGACCCTCCGGAATCGTCCCCGCACCCGGCGAGCGACCCCATGAGGAGACCTGCACACAGCGTGACCGCCGCAGTGCTCAACGTTCCGCGTCGTGCCCTGGACATCGCTTCCCTCTCTGTCTGGAACAGACCGGCCAGATCGGCAGGTTCAGGACGAACGATCGCCGTGCCGAGTGACCCGCAGCACTTTCCGTAAACCGAAGCGCATGGTTTCCGGCCCCGCGGGCAGGGGCTTCCGATCACACGCGACTACGCGCGGTGAATGTTTCGGGAACGGAAGGCAAGACGCGAAGTGTCGGCACAACAGACCATCCACGTGGACGGAGAGTGGCGAAACGCCCTCGACGGTTCCACGCGCGAGATCCTCGACCCCGCAGAGGCCCGCCCGTTCACCGTCGTCGCCGAGGGGGGCGCGGACGACGCCGACGCGGCGATCGACGCCGCGCGCCGCGCCTTCGACGAAGGCCCCTGGCCCACCACGCCGGTCGCCGAGCGGGCCGCGCTGCTCAGGCGCGTCGCGGATCTTCTCGTACGGGACCGTGAAGAGCTCGGGCTCCTGGAGAGCCGGGACGCGGGCAAGACCGTCGAGGAGGGCCGGGTCGACGTCGACTGTGTGGCCGACGCCTTCCGTTACTTCGCCGATCTCGTCATCGGTGAAGGTCCTGGACGGGTCGTCGACGCGGGCAGCGACACTGTGCACAGCACCGTCGTGCACGAGCCCGTCGGTGTCTGCGCGATGATCACGCCCTGGAACTACCCGCTGCTCCAGGCCAGTTGGAAGATCGCCCCCGCGCTCGCCGCGGGCAACACCTTCGTCATCAAGCCCAGCGAGATCACCCCGCTGACCACGGTCGCCCTGATCCGCCTCCTCGAAGAGGCCGGACTGCCGGCCGGCGTCGCGAACATCGTGACCGGTCCCGGGCACACCGTCGGCGCACGGTTCGCCGAGCACCCGGACGTCGACCTCATCTCGTTCACCGGCGGTCTCATCAGCGGTACGAAGGTGGCGCAGGCCGCCGCCGTCGGCGTCAAGAAGGTCGCCCTCGAACTCGGCGGCAAGAACCCCAACGTGGTCTTCGCCGACGCCTGTTCCACGGACGAGGCCTTCGACACCGCCGTCGACCAGGCCCTGAACGCCGCGTTCATCCACAGCGGCCAGGTCTGCTCGGCCGGCGGCCGCCTCATCATCGAGGAGAGCGTCCGCGAGCGCTTCGTCGCCGAACTCGCCCGCCGGGCCGGCCAGATCAGGCTCGGCCGCGGCACCGCCGACGGCGTCGAATGCGGACCCCTCGTATCGCAGCAGCAGCTGGACAAGACCGAGGGCTACGTGGCCTCCGCGCTGGCGGAAGGCGCGGTCCTGCGCTCCGGCGGCAAGCGGCCCGCGCCCAGCGAAGTGCGGCCCGCCGAGGGGTACTTCTACGAGCCGACCGTCCTCGACCGGTGCCACCGCGAGATGCGGGTCGTACGGGAGGAGGTCTTCGGACCTGTCCTCACCGTCGAGACCTTCACGACCGAGGACGAGGCGCTCGCGCTCGCCAACGACACCGAGTACGGGCTCGCGGGCGCCGTATGGACCTCCGACGGTTCCAAGGCGCGGCGGATGGCCCGCCGGATGCGGCACGGCACCGTCTGGATCAACGACTTCCACCCGTATCTGCCGCAGGCGGAATGGGGCGGCTTCGGCAAGTCCGGTGTCGGGCGCGAGCTCGGCCCGACGGGTCTCGCCGAGTACCGCGAGACCAAGCACATCTACCAGAACCTCGACCCGCGGCCGGTCCGCTGGTTCGCGGGCTGAGCGGGCTGACCACCCGGCACGGCAGAGCAAGCGCCACCCATTACGCGACGCACTTTTGAGCACCACGAAGGGGAACACGCACATGCCTCAATACGACTACGTAGTCGTCGGAGGCGGCACCGCAGGCTCGGTGATCGCCTCCCGGCTGACCGAGGACCCAGGGGTCACGGTCGCCGTGATCGAGGGCGGCCCGAGCGATGTGGGGCGCGACGACGTGCTCACCCTGCGCCGCTGGATGGGCCTGCTCGGCGGCGAACTCGACTACGACTACCCGACCACCGAGCAGCCCCGCGGCAACTCCCACATCCGGCACAGCCGCGCCCGTGTGCTCGGCGGCTGCTCCAGCCACAACACGCTGATCGCGTTCAGGCCGCTGCCGTCCGACTGGGACGAGTGGGCCGAGCACGGCGCGCAGGGCTGGGACGCCGAGGCGATGTCCCCGTACTTCGACAAGCTGCTCAACAACATCGTGCCGGTGGACGAGAAGGACCGGAACGCGATCGCCCGCGACTTCGTGGACGCCGCGCGGACGGCCCTGGACGTCCCCCGGGTCGAGGGCTTCAACAAGGCGCCCTTCGACGAGGGCGTGGGCTTCTTCGACCTCGCGTACCACCCGGAGGACAACAAGCGCTCCAGCGCCTCGGTCGCGTACCTCCACCCGGTGATGGACGAGCGGCCCAACCTGACGATCCTGCTCGAGACCTGGGCGTACAAGCTCGAACTCGACGGCACCCGCGCACGCGGCGTCCACGTCCGCACGAAGGACGGCGAGGAGAGTTACGTCGAGGCCGCGCGCGAGGTCATCGTGTGCGCCGGCGCCGTGGACACGCCCCGGCTGCTGCTGCACTCCGGAATAGGCCCGCGCGAGCAGCTCGAAGCGCTCGGGATACCCGTGGTGCACGATCTGCCGGGTGTCGGCGAGAACCTGCTCGACCACCCCGAGTCCGTGATCGTCTGGGAGACGCACGGACCGATCCCCGAGAACTCCGCGATGGACTCCGACGCCGGGCTCTTCGTGCGCAGGGACCCCGAGTTCAAGGGCCCGGACCTGATGTTCCACTTCTACCAAATACCGTTCACGGACAATCCGGAGCGGATCGGGTACGAGCGGCCCCCGCACGGTGTCTCGATGACGCCCAACATCCCGAAGCCGCGCAGCCGAGGCCGCCTGTACCTGACCAGCGCGGACCCCGCCGAGAAGCCCGCCCTGGACTTCCGCTACTTCACCGACGAGGACGACTACGACGGCCGCACCCTGGTCGACGGAATCAAGATCGCGCGGGAGATCGCCAAGACCGAACCGCTCGCCTCCTGGCTCAAGAGCGAGGTCGCCCCCGGCCCCCACGTGACGGACGACGAAGAACTGAGCGCGTACGCCCGCCAGGTCGCGCACACCGTCTACCACCCTGCGGGCACCTGCCGAATGGGTGCCTCAGCTGATGAACTTGCCGTAGTGTCCCCGGACTTGACGGTTCGTGGCCTCAGTGGCATCCGGATCGCCGATGCGTCCGTCTTCCCGACGATGCCCGCGGTCAACCCGATGATCGGGGTCCTGATGGTGGGCGAGAAATGCGCCGAGCTGCTGACCGGGAGTGATGCCTGATGACCGCGACCACCGACATATCCAAGGGCGGCGACGTGTCCAGGACCGGCCCCGTCTTCGCCGTACGCGACCTGTGGAAGGTGTTCGGGCCGAAGGCGGACCGGGTTCCGGGCAACCCCGAGTACGCCGGCCTGAGCGCCACCGAACTGCGCGAGCGCACCGGCTGCACCGCCGCCGTACGTGACGTCAGCTTCGAGGTGAAGCGCGGCGAGGTCTTCGTCGTCATGGGCCTGTCCGGCTCCGGAAAGTCCACCCTCGTAAGGACGTTGACCCGGCTGATCGAGCCGACCTCAGGATCCATAGCCATCGACGGCGAGGACGTCCTCGCCATGGACAAGAACCGGCTGCGTGAACTGCGCCGCCACCAGACCGCGATGGTCTTCCAGAACTTCGGTCTCCTGCCGCACCGCACCGTCCTCGACAACGTCGCGTACGGCCTGGAGATCCAGGGCATGAGCAAGGCCGAACGGCGCGCGAAGGCCATGGAGGTCGTCGCGAAGGTCGGCCTCGAAGGCCTGGAGCAGCGCCGTCCAGTGCAGCTCTCCGGCGGCCAGCAGCAGCGCGTCGGCCTCGCCCGCGCGCTGGCCGTGGACCCCGAAGTGCTGCTCTTCGACGAGCCGTTCAGCGCACTCGACCCGCTGATCCGCCGCGATATGCAGGAGGAGGTCATCCGCCTGCACCGCGAAGAGGGCCGCACCATGGTCTTCATCACCCACGACCTCAGCGAGGCACTGCGCCTGGGCGACCGCATCATGCTGATGCGCGACGGCGGCATCGTCCAGCTGGGCACGCCCGAGGAGATCGTCGCCAACCCGGCCGACGACTACGTACGGGACTTCGTCCGCGACGTGGCCCGCGAGCAGGTCATCTCCGTACGCCGGGCCATGCGCCCCGCCGACGGCGACGAGGCCACCTCGGGAGCGGCGATCGGCCCGGACACCCTGGTCGTCGACGCCATCGAGGCCGTCGCCCGCAGTGGCGCGCACTGCCGCGTCGTCGACGGCGACCGCACGCTCGGCGTGGTGGACGAGTCCCGGCTGCTCGCCGTGGTCGCCGGACTCGACGGCGACGCGGGGGAGCAGCAGGACAAGGCGGTGGCTGCCGTATGACCAGCCCAGCCTGCAGTACGAGGGGGTCGGCCGCATGAGTGCTCCGACTCTCGACCGTCCCGTCAAGGCCGATGTCCCGGGCGCCCCGCAGCCGCCCGGTCCCGCGGCCCGTCTGATCGCCCACCCCAAGGCAGTGCTCCTGCTGCTCGCCCTGCTCGTCGCCGTGGTCTCCGCGGCCGTCGCCGGAAGCGGTGAGTGGCCGGGTGACCTGACCGTCGACGTCCGCACGCCGCTGCAGGACTTCAACGAGTGGCTGGTCGACAACCGCACCACCCACCCGCTGTTCCTGTACTTCCTGCTGCACATCTCCAACACCGCCGAATCCGCCGTCGACGGCGTCTTCACCGCCCTGGAGTCGCTCGGCTTCATCGGCGTCACCGTCGCCGCCGTGCTCATCGCCTGGTACGCGGGCGGCGCGGGACTGCGCAAGCGCGCCCTGGTCACCGCGGGCACCGCACTCGGCACCTTCGGCGTCATCGGCGTGCTCGGCATGTGGGAACCCGCGATGGACACGCTCTCGCTGATGATCGTGTGCGTCGCCGTGGCCGCCGTCGTCGGTGTGCTGCTCGGCCTGCTCGCCGGTCTCTCGGACCGCGCGGAGCGGATGCTGCGGCCGGTGTTCGACACCATGCAGGTGCTGCCGGCCTTCTCGTATCTGCTGCCCTTCGTGCTGATCTTCGACATCGGTGTCCCGTCGGCCTTCGTGGCCACGGTCATCTACGCCGTACCGCCGATGGCCCGGCTCACCGCCCTCGGCCTGCGCGGCGCCGACCCGGCCGCACTCGAAGCCTCGGCCTCGCTGGGCGCGAGCCCGCTGCAGCGGCTGTGGGGGGCGCGCCTCCCGCTGGCCCGCCAGCAGATGCTGCTCGGCCTCAACCAGACGATCATGATGGGCCTTTCGATGGTCGTGCTCGCCACGGTCACCGGCGCCGGCGGCCTCGGCGAGCCCATCTACAAGGCGCTCGCCGTCGTCGACGTCGGCCAGGCCCTGCCGCCCGGTATCGCGATCGTGCTGCTCGCCATCTGGCTCGACCGGACCACGGCGGCCGCGGGCGAGCGGCTCGACGACCCCGAGGAGGGGGTGCGCACCTCGCGTACCGCCTGGATGCTCCGGGGCGTCGTCGCGGCCGGTATCGCGGCCGCGACCGTGATCGGCTCGGCGCTCGGCCGCCAGGAGTGGCCCGAGAACTGGGTGGTGTCCATCGCCGACCCCGTCAACGATGTGACGGGCTGGATCGAACGCGAACTCTCCGCCGGCATCCCGCTCATCGGCGGCACCCAGACCTGGGCCGACGGCTTCGCCGTGTATGTGCTGAACCCGCTGCGCAGCGCCCTCGTCGGCACCCCCTGGTGGGCGCTCCTCGCGGTCGCGGGCATCCTCGCGTACGCCGTCGGCCGGCTGCGCGCCGCCGTCACGGTGGTGCTCGCGCTCGGTGCGATCGGCGCGATGGGGCTGTGGACCCGCTCCATGGACACCCTGTCCCAGGTGATCGCGGCCCTAGCCCTGACCCTGCTCATCGGCTTCGCGGTCGGGGTGCTCGCCGCCCGTGTCGCGTGGGTGGAGCGGGTGATCCGGCCGATCCTGGACACCCTGCAGACCCTGCCCGCGTTCATCTATCTGATCCCGATGATCGCCCTGTTCACCGGCGGCCGGTTCGCCGGTGTCGCGGCCTCGGTGCTCTACGCGCTGCCGGCCGTCATCCGGATCACCACCCAGGGCATCCGGCAGATCGACCCCTCCGCCCTCGAAGCGGCCCGCTCGCTCGGCGCCTCCACCGGGCAGCAACTGCGCCAGGTCCAGATCCCGTTGGCCCGCCCCGCACTGCTGCTCGCCGTGAACCAAGGCGTCGTCCTGGTCCTCTCGATGGTCGTCATCGCCGGAATGATCGGCGGCGGCGCCCTCGGGGTCGATGTGATCAAGGGCCTCACCAAGGGCGATCTGGCGCTCGGCCTGACCGCCGGTATCGCGATCGTCTGCCTCGGGGTGCTGCTCGACCGGATCTCCCAGCCCGCTGCGGCCGTCAAGGAACGCGGGCTGCGCTGACCCGTCCTCTCGCCTCAACTCTCCTGCCTACCAAAGGAATTCTTCCCTCATGAAGCACAGCAAGCGGATACGCATTTCTCTCGTCGCCGGTGCCGGCGCCCTCGGCATGCTCGCGCTCAGCGCCTGTGGCGCCGCGGAGACCGGTAAGGGCGGTGGCGGCGGCTCGGACGAGGTCACCATCACGGTGCCGTCGTGGGTCGGCGCCCAGGCCAACGCCGAGGTCGCCAAGGTGATCCTCGAAGAGGAACTGGACGTCAAGAAGGTCACCCTCCAGACGATGGACGAGCCCATCGCCTGGGACGCCCTCAACAGCGGCAAGGCCGACGCGATCCTCGAGGACTGGGACGGCCAGCCCGAGAAGCAGAAGCTCTACATCGACCAGAAGAAGACCGTGGTCAAGGGCGGCGACCTGGGCGTGACCGGCCACATCGGCTGGTTCGTGCCCAAGTACTACGCGGACGCCCACCCCGAGGTCCTCGACATCAAGACGCTCAACAAGGTCGCGAAGGACTTCAAGTCCTCCGAGTCCGAGGGCAAGGGCGAGTTCCTGGGCGCGGCGCCCTCCTACACCACGTACGACGAGTGGCTGATCAAGAACTTCAAGCTGGACTTCAAGATCAAGGAGACGGGTGCGGAGGCCGCCCAGATCAAGGAGATCCAGAAGAAGTACGCGGCCAAGGAGCCGTTCATCACGTACTGGTGGGAGCCGCAGTGGCTCAACGCCGACATCGAGCTCGTCGAGGTCAAGCTGCCGGAGTTCACCGAGGGCTGCAACGAGCCCAAGGAGAAGACCGAGTGCGGTTACGCCAACACGCCGCTGCAGAAGTACCTGAACGCGGACTTCGCGAAGGACGGCGGGGACGCGGCCCAGTTCCTGAAGAACTTCAAGTGGACCACCGAGCAGCAGAACGAGGTCTCGAAGTGGATCGCCAAGGACAAGATGTCCGGCGAGGAGGCCGCGAAGAAGTGGGTCGCGGAGAACAAGGAGACGTGGGAGGCGTGGCTTCCCAAGAAGTAAGGCTCGCACCCGGCCTCTGCGGTGCTTGATCTTTCAGCCCCTGCGGCGCTTGAGCAGATCCGAACGAAGTTCGGATGCGGGGTCCGGGGCGGAGCCCCGGTTTGGGGGAGGGGGGGGGGGGGGGGAAAAACCCCCCCCCCCCCCCCCCCCCCCCCCCCCCCCCCCCAGCCGCGCGGCGGGG
>NZ_JAEIMH010000101.1:14299-29469 GCF_016464295.1 Streptomyces sp. N35
GGTCCGGGGCGAAGCCCCGGTTTCGGGAAGGGGCGGGTAGGGGAAAAATCCCACCCGCCCCTTCCCGCGCCCGACCCGCAGCTCAGTCCTGCGGACGGTGCGACGTCGACCCCGGCGTGTAGTGCCCCGCAACCATCCGCGTCGACACGGCGATCCGGTTCCACGCATTGATCACCGTGATCACCGCAAGCAGCGCCGACAGCTCCGCCTCATCGAAGTGCTTGGCGGCCGTAGCCCACACCTCGTCCGGTACGAAACCGTCGGTCAGGACCGTGACCGCCTCGGCGAGCTCAAGGGCGGCCGCCTCCTTCTCGGTGTAGAAGTGCCGCGACTCCTCCCAGGCGCTCAGCTGGATGATCCGCTCGACGGACTCACCGGCGGCCAGCGCGTCCTTGGTGTGCATGTCGATGCAGAACGCGCAGTGGTTGATCTGCGACGAACGGATCTTCACGAGCTCCGCGATCACCGGGTCGAGCCCGGTACGGGAGGCACCGTCGACCTTGATCATCGCCTTGTAGAACTCGGGCAGGTGCTGGCCGATGTTGAGGCGGGGCGTGTGCTCAGGGGCGTATTCAGTGCTCATGGGCACAAAGCTACGCGCGGGTGGCCCGCCGGGTATGGTCCATTTTCATGGTGGATTCCTGGGCCAATCCGACCGAGGGCCGGAGCGCGAAAGCTGAGGGCCGCGGCGCAAGAACCGAGGGCCGGAGCGCGAAAGAGGAGGCGGGTCAGGGCGCGGACCTGCCCGCCGTCCTGGGCGTCGACCTCCACATCGACCTCGGCCGCTCCGGCGTACGCAAGGGCCTCACCGACGCGCTCAGGGACGCCGTACGCACCGGCCGCCTCACCCCCGGCACCCGCCTGCCGTCCTCCCGCTCGCTCGCGGCCGACCTCGGCATCGCCCGCAACACCGTCGCCGACGCCTACGCCGACCTGGTCGCCGAGGGCTGGCTCACCGCCCGCCAGGGCTCCGGCACCCGCGTCGCCGCCCGCTCCGTACCGGCCCCGAAGACCCCGCGGCCCGCCCCGCGGCGCGCCCCCAAGGTCAGGTACTCGCTGCATCCCGGCTCGCCCGACGTCAGCTCCTTTCCCCGTACGCAATGGTCGAAGGCGGCCCGCAGGGCACTCCTCGACGCCCCCAACGAGGCCTTCGAATACGGCGACCCCCGCGGCCTGCTCGCCCTGCGCACCGCACTCGCCGACTACCTCGCCCGCGCCCGCGGTGTGTACGCAGAACCGGACCGGATCGTGATCACCTCGGGCTTCGTCGGCGGCCTGAAGCTCCTCGCCCAGGTCCTGCGCGCGCGGGGCGCAGGATCGGTGGCCGTGGAGTCGTACGGGCTCGCCCACCACTGGCGGTGTCTGACGGCCGAGGGCCTGTCCATCCCGCCCCTCGGCCTTGACCGGCTCGGCACCCGCACCGACGAGTTGGGCGACGCCGGCGCGCTTCTGGTGACGCCCGCCCACCAGTTCCCGCTGGGCGATCCGCTCGCCCCGGGGCGCAGGGCCCAGGCCGTCGACTGGGCCCGCCGCACCGGCGGGGTGATCCTCGAGGACGACTACGACGGCGAGTTCCGCTACGACCGCCAGGCCGTCGGCGCCCTGCAGAGCCTCGACCCGGACCGGGTCGTCTACTGCGGCACGGCCAGCAAGTCCCTCGCGCCCGCGCTCCGTCTGGGCTGGCTGGTCCTGCCCGCCGACCTCGCGGCCGAGGTCGCGGCCGCCAAGGGCATCTCGGACTGGCAGTGCGGAGCGCTCGACCAGCTCACCCTGTGCGACTTCCTGACCTCCGGCGCGTACGACCGTCACGTACGCGGCATGCGCCTGACGTACCGCCGCCGCCGCGACGAACTGGTCACGGCCCTCGCCGCACGCGCCCCGCACATCGAGATCAGCGGTATCGCGGCCGGCCTGCACGCGGTGCTCGAACTCCCGCCCGGCACCGAGCAGTCGCTGCTCCGCGCGGCGGCCTGGCACGGCGTCCGCGTCCAGAGCCTCTCCTTCTTCCGCCACCCCGAGGCGACGGTCCCACCACGGGACGGCCTGGTGGTGGGATACGGAACACCACCGGACCACGCGTGGGCGGGGGCGCTGGAGGCGTTGTGCGAGGTGCTGGGCACATCCAGCCCGTCCGGTAACTCCAGCCCCTCCGGCGCTTGAGGAGATCCGAACGACGTTCGGATGCGGGGGCCGGGGCGTAGCTCCCGGTTTCGGGAAGGGGCGGGAAGGGGCGGGGCGGGGTGGGGAGGGAGGCCCGCCGCAGGCGCCCTCCGCCCCCCCCGGGCACCCCGCCCAACAGCACCCCGCCCAACAGCACCCCGCCCAACAGCACCCCGCCCACAGCACCCCGCCCAACAGCACCCCTACGCAGCCTCCTCCACTGCCCCCTCCACCGGCGCCTCCCCGAACCGCGCCAGCGCCAATGCGCCCGCCACCGCCACCGCGAAGCCGAGGACCGCCAGCCATCCGAGCCCGGCCCGCGTCTCGTCGCCCAGCCAGATCACCCCGACCAGCGAGGGTGCGACCGTCTCGCCGAGCACCAGACCCGCGGTGGCCGTCGGCACCGACCCCCGCTGCAGCGCCGACGTCAGCAGCAGGAACGCCCCGCCACCGCCGATCAGCAGCGCATACACCGCCGGATTGGTGAGCAGCTCCTTCAGGCCGACCTCGTCGATCAGCCGCACCGCCACCTGCACCACCCCGAACCCGAGCCCCGCCCCCAGGCCGAGCACCAGGGCGCGGGCCTTGTCCGGAAGCCGCCCGCCCGCCGCGCCAAGGAGCAGGATGGCGAGCGCGGCCCCGAGCAGCGCCCACTTCAGCGCGTCCGAACCGGACTTCGAGCCCTCCGAGCCCGCCGCGATCCCCACCATCGCAAGCCCCGCGCACACCACGGTGATCGCCGTCCACTCCGCCCTGTTGAGCCGGATATGCAGCAGGCGCGTGGCGATGAGTGCGGTCACGGCGAGGCTGGCGGCCAGCGCCGCCCCCACCGCGTAGATCGGAATGTGCCGCAGCGCCACGATCTGCAGCAGGAACCCGAGCCCGTCGAGCGCGAGCCCCGCCAGATACCGCCACTGCTTCAGTACGCGCATCAGCAGCCCCGGATCCACGCCGGAACCCGTGCCGGGCGCGATGGACCGGGTGGCGACGGCCTGCAGTACGGAGGCGGTGCCGAAGCAGATCGCGGAAGCGAGGGCGCAAATCATCCCAATAAGCACGAAACGACTCTAGGGGCCCCGCAGGAATCAGGGGGCCTCCCAGGCGCCCCGCGGGTCTGGTTAAGCTGCCTGCCGCGTTGACTGTCGACCAGGGGGAGTGGAAGTCATGGGAACCGAGGGCAAACCGCGCCGGATGCGGTCGAGCACGGTGATCCTCGGCGGCATGGGCGTACTGGCCACCGCGCTGTCCGCGTGCGGCAGCGACCCGGACAAGCGCTGCGTGGACCGCGACAGCTATGACTACGCGACGGGTTACAAGATCGTCGACTCCAAGTACTGCGGCAGCTCCTCCTCGTCCAAGGGCAAGCGCAAGTCCGGTACGGGCAGCGGCGGCAAGGTCGACGGCGCCTGGTACTACGACGCGGAGGTCGAGCGGAGCCGCGCCGACCACGGCACGTTCAGCCGCTCCGAAGCGGTCGACCGCGGCGGCTTCGGGTGCTCGGACTCCGGCTCCGGCGGCGGCTGAGGCACCGGCGTACCGCAGACACACCGAGGGACCCCATGGAACGCCGCACCATAGAACCCCGCCCCGGCTGGCAGCAGACCGTCGAGGAGCAGGGCCTGATCTACCCGCTCACCCGCTACCCCGACGGCTCCCTGCGCCCGTACTGGGACGAGAGCGCGTACTACGTCTTCGGCCTGTCCGAGGTCGAGGAGCTCGAAGAGGTCGTCGAGGAACTGCACGGCATGTGCCTCGAGGCCGCCGCGCACATCGTCGAGAAGGACCGGTTCGCCGACCTCGGCATCACCGATGCGCACCTGGTCGAGCGGATCCGCGAAGCCTGGCTCCGCCGCGCCGAACTCCCTTCCCTCTACGGCCGGTTCGACCTGCGCTACGACGGTACGGGCCCCGCCAAACTCCTCGAGTACAACGCGGACACCCCGACCTCCCTGGTCGAGGCGGCGAGCCCGCAATGGTTCTGGATGGAGGAGCGCTTCCCGGGCGCCGACCAGTGGAACTCCCTGCATGAGCGCCTGGTCGACGCCTGGCGGGGGCAGGCGCGTCTGCTGCCGCCGGGCAGCCCCGTGCACTTCGCGCACTCCACCGCCGACGAGCTCGGCGAGGACCTGATGACCGTCGCGTACCTCCAGGAGACCGCCGAACAAGCAGGGCTGAAGGCGGTCCCCATCCCGGTCGAGGACATCGGCTGGGACCGCCTGTCCGGCCGCTTCGTGGACAACCGGCTCGGCTTCATCCGCGCCTGCTTCAAGCTCTATCCATGGGAGTGGCTGACCACGGACCGCTTCGGGGGCCACGTCCTCGACACGCTCGACAACGGCGGCGGCACCGGCACCACCCTCTGGATCGAGCCGGTCTGGAAGATGCTCCTGTCCAACAAGGCCCTGCTCGCCGTCCTCTGGGACCTCTACCCCGGCCACCCGAACCTGCTCCCCGCCTACCTCGACGGCCCGCGCGACCTTCCCGCCTACGTGGCCAAACCGCTGCTCGGCCGCGAAGGCGCGGGCGTCACGATCCACACGGCGGACGCGCCCCCGGCCCCGCGTGACGAGCCGTGCTGCTACCAGGAGTTGGCCCCGCTGCCCACCTTCGACGGCAACCACGTGGTGCTTGGCGCGTGGGTGGTCGAGAACGAGGCAGCGGGGCTCGGCATCCGCGAGTCGTCCGGCCTGGTCACGGACGAGTACGCCCGCTTCCTGCCGCACGTGATCCTCTAGCCGCGCGCGAGCCACGCGAGCGGGGGAGCTGCGAGGGAGCCACGGCGGAGCTGCGAGGGAGCCACGGCGGAGCCGCGAGGGAGCCACGGCGGAGCCGCGAGGGGAACTACTGCGGAGCTGCGAGGGAACTACGCGAGTACGGCCCGCAGCTGGTCAAGGCCCCAGTCCAGGTCCTCCTTGCTGATCACCAGCGGCGGCGCGATCCGGATCGTCGAACCATGCGTGTCCTTGACCAGCACGCCGCGGTCCATCAGCTTCTCCGAGATCTCCCGGCCCGTCCCGTACGAGGGATCGATGTCCACACCGGCCCACAGCCCGCGCCCGCGCACCTCGCGCACGGCCCCGGCGCCGACGAGCAGCCCCAGCTCATGGTGGAGGTGGTCGCCCAACTCCGTGGCCTTCTGCTGGTATTCACCGGTCTCCAGCATCGCGATCACCTCCAGCGCGACCGCGCAGGCGAGGGGATTGCCGCCGAAGGTCGACCCGTGCTCACCCGGCCGGAACACCCCGAGCACCTCGGCCGAGGACACCACCGCCGACACCGGCACGACCCCGCCGCCGAGCGCCTTGCCGAGGATGTACATGTCCGGCACGACCTCCTCGTGCTCACACGCGAAGGTCTTCCCCGTGCGCCCGAGACCCGACTGGATCTCGTCGGAGATGAACAGCACGTTCCGCTCCCGCGTCAGCTCCCGCACCCCCGCGAGATAGCCCGGCGGCGGTACGAGCACGCCGGCCTCGCCCTGGATCGGTTCGAGCAGCACGGCCACCGTCTCGTCGCAGACGGCCCGGCTCAGCGCTTCGAGATCCCCGTACGGAACGATCTCGAAGCCCGGCGTGTACGGACCGAAGTCCGCCCGCGCCTCGGGGTCCGTGGAGAAGCTGACGATGGTGGTCGTCCGGCCGTGGAAGTTGTCGGACGCGACCACGATCTTCGCCTGGCCGTCGGGCACACCCTTGACCTTGTAACCCCACTTGCGGGCCGTCTTCACGGCGGTCTCGACGGCCTCCGCGCCGGTGTTCATCGGCAGCACCATCTCCATGCCGCACAGCGCGGCAAGGCGGGTGCAGAACTCGGCGAACCGGTCGTGATGGAACGCCCGCGAGGTCAGCGTGACCCGTTCCAGCTGCGCCTTGGCCGCGTCGATCAGCCGGCGGTTGCCATGGCCGAAGTTCAGTGCCGAGTAGCCGGCCAGCATGTCCAGGTAGCGCCGGCCCTCCACGTCCGTCATCCACGCGCCCTCGGCCGTGGCGACCACGACGGGCAGCGGATGGTAGTTGTGCGCACTGTGCGCGTCGGCGGAAGAGATCAATGCGTTCGTGCGGGTTTCCGTCATCGACACGGGGTCTCCGTTCATCGTGCGGCCGAAGCTGGGTGTTGCCCACGTTCCTATCGTCGCTCGCATGCCGGACGCAGAAACCTCGCCCGGACACCTGCCGGTAAGGTGGCAGGTGGGCCGTGACTGGCGCGCTGAGATGGGATCAACCATCGGGGAGCGGCTCGTGAACTGTGTGCCGTGCGCCTGGGCCGAACCGAGTACGACGAACCTGTACGCATCGTCTTCGTCCGGAGGTCCACCACCATGACCGACCCTTCTGCCGCCTCCACCGCCTTCAACAGCGCCCTCGAAGTGATCCGCGGCGTCGAGCCCCGTGTCGCCGACGCCATCGGCCAGGAGCTCACCGACCAGCGCGAAATGCTCAAGCTGATCGCCTCCGAGAACTACGCGTCCCCGGCCACCCTGCTCGCCATGGGCAACTGGTTCAGCGACAAGTACGCCGAGGGCACCATCGGCCGGCGCTTCTACGCCGGCTGCCGCAACGTCGACACCGTCGAGTCCCTCGCCGCCGAGCACGCCCGCGAACTCTTCGGCGCCCAGCACGCCTACGCCCAGCCGCACTCAGGGATCGACGCCAACCTCGTCGCTTTCTGGGCGGTCCTGGCGGAACGCGTGGAGGTGCCTGCTCTGGAAGACGCGGGCGTGCGCAACGTCAATGATCTGACGGATGCGGATTGGGCCGTGCTGCGACGTTCCCTTGGTGACCAGCGCATGCTCGGTATGTCCCTGGACGCGGGTGGGCATCTGACCCATGGGTTCCGGCCGAACGTGTCAGGAAAACTCTTCGACCAGCGCTCTTACGGCACCGACCCCGCGACCGGTCTCGTCGACTACGAGGCGCTGCGCAAGACGGCCCGTGACTTCAAGCCCTTGATCATCGTGGCCGGTTACTCCGCCTACCCCCGTCTCGTGAACTTCCGCATCATGCGCGAGATCGCCGACGAGGTCGGTGCCACGCTCATGGTCGACATGGCGCACTTCGCCGGTCTCGTCGCAGGCAAGGTCCTCACCGGCGACTTCGACCCGGTGCCGCACGCGCAGATCGTCACGACCACCACGCACAAGTCGCTGCGTGGTCCGCGCGGCGGCATGGTCCTGTGCGACGACTCGCTCAAGGACCAGGTCGACCGCGGCTGCCCGATGGTCCTCGGTGGTCCCCTTCCGCATGTGATGGCGGCCAAGGCTGTCGCGCTGGCCGAGGCCCGTCAGCCTTCCTTCCGTGACTACGCGCAGCGTGTGGTCGACAACTCCCGTGCTCTGGCCGAGGGGTTGATGCGCCGCGGTGCCACGCTGGTGACGGGCGGCACCGACAACCACCTCAACCTGATCGACGTCGCCTCCTCCTACGGCCTCTCCGGCCGCCAGGCCGAGAACGCCCTCCTCGACTCCGGTGTGGTCACCAACCGCAACGCCATCCCCGCCGATCCGAACGGCGCCTGGTACACCTCCGGTATCCGTATCGGCACCCCCGCTCTGACCACGCGTGGTCTGGGCGCGGCCGAGATGGACGAGATCGCGGGCCTGATCGACACCGCGCTCAAGGCCACCAAGTCGGCGACGACCAAGTCGGGCGCGCCCTCGAAGGCGAAGCACGTCCTGGACGCGAAGGTCTCGGACGAGATCGCCCACCGCGCCTCGGACCTCCTGACCCCCTTCCCGCTCTACCCGGGCATCGACCTGACCTGACCCGACCTCGCTCGACCCGACCGATCCGACCCGATCCGGGACCGCCGCGCGCTCCACCCCCGTCGGAGCGCGTGGCAGTCCGGAGCCCTCACCTCACCGGTCGATCAGCTCCCCACGCGGACCTTCCTCCCGCGCGGCCGTCCGTGCCTCCCGCGCAGCCGACCGTGCCTCCAGCAACTTCCCGGACCATGTGGGCAGTTGCCGGGCTATCGGCCGTATCCCCAGAGCCAGGGCGGCCCCCGCGGCGATTCCGGGGAACACCCACCACCAGCCGGTGCTCACCGCCGCACCGGCAGCGGCGGGCTCGCCCCGCGCGCCCGGAGCGTCGGACGCGTCCGCACCCGCGGCCTGACCCACCCCCGCGGTCTCGTCCGCACCCGAACCGGCTGTCGTCGCCTCGTCCGCACCCGAACCGGCTGTCGCCGCCTCGTCCGTGCCCGAGCCGCCCGTCAGGTTCCCGTCGCCGGAGTCGCTGCCCGAGGCTCCTGGCGTGCCGAGCAGGCCGAGATCGTCCAGGAGCGCGAGCAACTGCCCGGGCTGCGCGGGCCGATGCCACTTGCCCTGCGAGCTGTCCAGGCGGTCTTCGACCTGTTCCTCCGAGGTGTGGAGGAAGACCTTGTCGTCACCCTCGCCCCCGGCCGGGGGTATGACATGGATCTGGTCCACGCGCCAGGGCTCCACGTCATGGATCATCCACGTGGCATTGATCATGGATCCGTCCATCGTGTCGTCCATGGGCGGGGCCGCCACGCTCTCGACGTCACGGCCGACCCCGAGCAGCTTCCACAGCTGTTCGTACTCCTTGTCCTGGTAGTTCAGCGCCGTCGCCCCGCCGCTTGTCGGCGACGAGAGCAGCACGCTCGTCGGCCCACCCGCCGAGGCACAGGGCGCCCCCAGCAGTACCAGCGCGAGCCCCGCCACCAACGTGCCGAGCAGGGTCGCCAACCTCCGTACGCCACGCATCCGTTCCCCCAGAGGTCCCTGGCGCGGCCGCTCCGCGCCGATTCACTTCTGGTACACCGCTCGCGGCCCGCAGGTTCCCCTTTTCTTCGCCGAGTTTCCCGAGTTCCCCGCGTCCCCCGAGTCCCCGCGTCCCCCGAGTCCCCGAGTCCCCGAGTCCGCCTCGCCTGTCTGCCGTGGCGAGCAGATCAGCGCGAGGAGGCCGCGACCTCCATCGCCCGGTCCCGCTGATCGATGCCTTCGAGCCGAAGGGTCAGGCCGGTTGCGGTGCCCGTCCTCTCCCACAGGAGGGTCGGCCCGGCCGTGCGTACGGTCGTCGAGTACGACGTGCCCCGCTCGTCGACGAGGTCGATCCGCAGTCTGTGCGGTGCGGGGAACCACATCCCCTCGCCCGCGCCCCGTACCGTCACCGGCTCGTACGGCACGCGGGTCGTCTTCCAGAAGATCGGGTCGATCGTCGCCCGCAGTTGGTCGAGCCGTATCACCGCGCCGTCCGCTGTACGCCAGCACAGCGAGATCACCCTGCGGTCCGCGGAGACGGAAGCGGTGGGCCGCCCGCTCAACTCGCTCGGCACCAAGGGCTTGAACCCCGCCTGCCGTGCCGCCTCGTCCACCGTGAGCGCCTGCGCGCAGCCCGGCACCGGCGAGGGCGGGGGAGGGGAGGCCGAGGGGTCGTGCCGCACGGCGACCCCGCCGAAGTTGAACCAGTCCGCGACGGCCGCACGCACAGGAGGGGTGAGCACCGCGACGACCAGAAGCCCGCACAGCGCCGCCGCGATCCGGGCACGTCGCAGCCGGAACCAGCCGCGCAGCCGCTCACGGCGGCTGGGCGGCTGGATCACGGGGGTCGGCACATGCTCGGCGGCCAGCTGTGCCAGGGCGCGCTCGGCCATGGTCCGGCCGTCGGCATCGGGCACGGCCCGCCGGCTCCTCAGCAGCCGCAGCTCCTCCTCGACCCGCCGCCGCCTGGCCTCCGGATCCTCCCGCCGTCGCCCGGTCTGCCAGTCCTCCCGCCGTCGCCCGGTCTGCCAGTCCTCCCGCCGTCGCCCGGCCTCCGCCTCTTCCCCGCGTCGCCCGTCCTCCTGGCCCTCTCGGCCCTCCCGGTCCTCACTCACTCTTCTCACCTCCCTCCAGACCTTCCGACATCCGTTCCGCCAGCCCTTCCGACTCCATGGCGAACACACTGTCCGCGGGCAGCAGCCTGCCCAGTTTCTTCAGGGCGCGGTTCAGCCGTGACTTCACCGTGCCGCGCGGCCAGCCCAGCGTCCCGGCCGTCTCCGCTTCGTCCATCTCCAGGAGATAGCGGCAGGTGACGACAGCCCGCTGATCGCGGTTCAGCCGGCCGAGGGCGGCATGCAGCGCGCTCCGCTGCTCCTGTGCGAGCGCCGCGAAGGCCGGGTCGGCCGACTCCGGTATCAACGGCTCGGCCTCGCGCAGCGCCGCCTCCCGGCCGGCGAGGGCTCTGAGGCGGCCGGCCGAGCGCACTGTGTTCCTCGTCTCATTCACCACGATCTGCAGCAGCCAGGGCTTGAACGAGGAGTCGTCCCGGAAGCGGCCCAGGGACTGATAGGCCTTGAAGAAGGCCGCCTGCACCACGTCCTCCGCGTCCGCGCCCGCGCCGAAGGCCACCGCGGCGCGCAGCGCCACCGGTGTGTGGGCACGCACCAGCTCCGCGTACGCCTCCGCCTCGCCGGCGCGCACCCGGGCGATCACCGAGCCCTCGTCGACGACGATGCGGCCCCCCTCCCGCGTTCTCACACCTTTGATACACCGGAGGCGCGGGATCGGTTCCAGTCCGTAGCAGACCTGTTTCGCGCACCTGAGAGAATGATGGGCATGGCCACAGACCGACCCCGCGTGCTCTCCGGAATCCAGCCCACCGCAGGCTCGTTCCACCTCGGCAACTACCTGGGCGCCGTGCGCCAGTGGGTTGCGCTGCAGGAGTCCCACGACGCCTTCTACATGGTCGTCGACCTGCACGCGATCACCGTGCCGCAGGACCCGAAGGAGCTGCGCGCCAACACCCGGCTCGCCGCGGCCCAGCTGCTCGCGGCCGGCCTGGACGCCGAGCGCTGCACCCTGTTCGTGCAGAGCCATGTGCCCGAGCACGCGCAGCTCGGCTGGGTCATGAACTGCCTCACCGGATTCGGCGAGGCCTCCCGTATGACCCAGTTCAAGGACAAGTCGGCGAAGCAGGGCTCCGACCGCGCCACGGTCGGCCTCTTCACGTATCCGATCCTGCAGGTCGCGGACATCCTGCTCTACCAGGCGGACGAGGTCCCGGTGGGCGGCGACCAGCGCCAGCACATCGAGCTGACCCGTGACCTGGCCGAGCGCTTCAACGGCCGCTACGGCCAGACCTTCACCGTGCCGAAGCCGTACATCATCAAGGAGACGGCGAAGATCGCCGACCTCCAGGACCCGACGGCCAAGATGAGCAAGTCCACGGCCAACCCCAAGGGCCTGGTCAATCTGCTCGACGACCCGAAGGTGACCGTCAAGAAGGTCAAGAGCGCGGTCACCGACACGGACACCGAGATCCGCTTCGACGCCGAGGCCAAGCCCGGTGTCAGCAACCTGCTCACCATCTACTCCACCCTCACCGGTACTGGTATCCCGGAACTTGAGCAGAAGTACGCCGGCAAGGGCTACGGTGCGCTGAAGACGGATCTCGCCGAGGTCATGGCCGAGTTCGTGACCCCGTTCCGTACCCGTACGCAGGAGTATCTGGACGACCCGGAGACCCTGGACTCGATCCTCGCCAAGGGCGCGGAGAAGGCCCGTGCGGTCGCCGCGGAGACCCTCGCCACCACGTACGCGCGAATCGGGTTCCTGCCCGCCAAGCACTGACCCACACCGCCGCGACACCGCCCTGGCCAGGGACGGACCAAGGACCCTGGCCAGAAGGACGGTGCGCGCGACACACTGGCAAGCTCCTGCAGCATCCATCACTGCAGGGCGATGAAGGACCGGAGAAGGAGCACGACGTGGGGACCGTAACGCTCGGCGTTTCGATCGCGGTCCCGGAGCCCCATGGCAGCCTGCTCCAGGAGCGGCGTGCGGGCTTCGGCGACCCCGCGGCGCACGGTATCCCCACGCATGTCACGCTGCTGCCGCCCACCGAGGTGGCCGCCGAGGCGCTGCCCGCGATCGAGGCGCATCTCGCCGAGGTCGCGTCCGGCGGCCGGCCCTTCCCGATGCGGCTTTCCGGCACCGGAACGTTCCGTCCCCTGTCGCCCGTCGTCTTCGTCAAGGTCGTCGAGGGCGCCGAGGCCTGCACCTGGCTGCAGAAGCAGGTCCGCGATGCCTCGGGCCCGGTCGCACGCGAGCTGCAGTTCCCGTACCACCCGCATGTGACCGTGGCGCACGGCATCGCGGAGGAGGCGATGGACCGCGCCTTCGAGGAGCTTTCCTCGTACGAGGCCGCGTGGTCCTGCACCGGATTCGCGCTGTACGAGCAGGGCGAGGACGGGGTCTGGCGCAAGCTGCGCGAGTTCCCCTTCGCCGGCCCGTCCGTTCCCCCGCAGGCGGCGGCGCCCGCGGACCGGGGCACGCTGCCGGCTCGCTGAGCACGAGCGGAAGCGCGAGCCCCCGGCCGATCCGTGTCACGACAGAGGGGCGGACCCGCGTACCGGAATCCGCCCCAACGCCCGTACAGGAAAAGGCCCTACACCGGCAGCCGCCGGAACACCGGCCGCGGCACATGCCGCAGCGCCGACATCACCAGGCGCAGCGCCCCGGGCACCCACACCGTCTCCGCGCGCCGTCGCAGCCCCGCCTCGATCGCCTCGGCCACCGCCTGAGGCGTCGTGGCCAGCGGTGCCTCCTTCATGCCCGCCGTCATCTTCGAGCGGACGAAGCCGGGCCGTACGACCATGACGTGCACCCCGCTGCCGTGCAGCGCGTCCCCGAGGCCCTGGGCGAAGGCGTCGAGCCCGGCCTTGGACGACCCGTAGATGAAGTTGGCCCGCCGCGCGCGCTCGCCGGCCACCGAGGACAGCACGACCAAGGAGCCGTGCCCCTGGCGCTTGAGGGCGTTCGCGCAGACGAGGCCCGAGGAGACAGCGCCCGTGTAGTTGGTCTGCGCGACCCGGACCGCCGACAGCGGCTCGTCCTCGTCGCGCTCCTGGTCGCCGAGCACGCCGAACGCGAGCAGCACCATGTCGATGTCGCCCTCGGTGAAGACCTTCCCGAGCGTCTCCTCGTGCGACTCGGAGTCCAGGGCGTCGAAGGCGACGGTACGGGCGTCGGCGCCCAGGTCCCGCAGCTGCTCGGCCGCCGCTTCCAGGGCAGGCGAGGGCCGGCCGGCCAGCCACACCGTGCGGGTGCGGCGCGCGACCAGGCGGCGCGCGGTGGCCAGCGCGATCTCGGAGGTGCCGCCCAGGATCAGCAGGGACTGGGGGGTGCCGAACGCGTCCTTCATCGAAACTCCAGGGGTACGGGGGTGACGCAGGGCAAAAGGGGCAACGGCCGGGACGTCACGAGGACACCGCCGGGACCCGGACGTCACAGGAACAGCGGCCGCCGGACGTCACAGAGACAGCCGCCGGGACAGATCCGACGTGAACACCCCACGCGGATCGAGCTCTTCGCGCAGTGCGCGGAACTGGCCGAGCCGCGGGTACATCGCACCGAGCAGCTCGGGCCGCAGCCGTGAGTCCTTCGCGAGGTAGATCCGTCCGTCGGCCGCCGCGACCTCCTCGTCGAGCTCGTCGAGGAAGGAGCCGAGGCCGGGCATGGTGGCCGGGATGTCCAGGGCGAGCGTCCAGCCGGGCATCGGGAAGGACAGCCAGCCGGGATCGCCGTCGCCGAAGCGCTTGAGCACGGCGAGGAAGGACGGGCAGCCGCGCTGCGAGATCCGGCCGACGATCCGGCGCAGCGCCTCCTCCTTGCCGTATCCGAGGACGAATTGGTACTGCACGAAGCCGCTGCGGCCGTAGATCCGGTTCCAGTGCGGTACGCCGTCCAGCGGGTGGAAGAACGTGGAGATCTTCTGCAGTTCGCCACGCCGGGCGCGGGGCGCCTTGCGGTACCAGAGCTCGTTGAAAAGACCCACCGTCGCCTTGCCGAGAAGCCCTTCCGGCACGAACGCGGGCGCGGCGGGCAGCTGCCCCGGCCGGAACGTCAGCGGCGTGCGACGGGCCCGTACGGGCAGCGCGTCCAGCGGCGCGTGGTCGCCGCGGGTGAGCACCGAGCGGCCCATCGCGGCGCCGCGCGCGAGCAGGTCGATCCAGGCGACCGAGTAGCGGTAGCGGTGGTCGGTCGCGGTCAGGCGGGCCATCAAGTCGTCGAGGTCGGTGGCCCGTTCGGTGTCCACGGACATCAACGAGGTCTGTACGGGGAGCAGTTCGACGGTCGCGGAGAGGATCACCCCGGTCAGGCCCATGCCCCCGGCGGTGGCGTCGAAGAGCGGGTCGCCGCGCTTGACCGTATGCACCGTGCCGTCCGCCGTGAGCAGGTCGAGCGCGGCGACATGGCGGGAGAAGGAGCCCGAGACGTGGTGGTTCTTGCCGTGGATGTCGGCGCCGATCGCGCCGCCCACTGTGACGTACCGCGTCCCGGGCGTCACCGGCACGAACCAGCCGAGCGGCAGCAGCACTTCCATCAGGCGGTGCAGGCTCACGCCGGCGTCGCACACCACCACGCCCGCTTCGGCGTCGATCGCGCGGATCCGGTCGAGGGAGGTCATGTCGAGCACCGAACCGCCCGCGTTCTGCGCCGCGTCGCCGTACGCCCGGCCGAGCCCTCGTGCGATGCCCCCGCGCGCCCCGCACGCGCGGACGGCGTCCGCCACCTCCTCGTAACTGCGGGGGCGGACCAGGCGGGCGGTGGTGGGGGCGGTGCGGCCCCAACCCGTGACGGAGACGGTGTCGGCAGACATGACCGCGACGCTATCGCCCGGTGAAGCATGGTTTGCCAAACCTGTCGCACCCCTCACCGAAACGGGTGATTCAGGGGGTGTCGCCCAACATTGCCGTAATTACTGGCTCGTTGGCATGAAGAGTCGATTGCGGCATACGGCCGCTCGGGTGGATCGGCGGCCGGAAACCCTCAGCGACGAAGAGGCCACATGCACGAGTACGACCAGCGGCTCCTGGCAGCCCTGCGCGACACCGGACAGCATCCGCATATCGCGGCCGCCGCCCGCACCCTGTCCTTCGCGGGTGAGCACGGCGCGCTGTGGCTGGCCGCCGGCCTCGCGGGCGCCGCGCTCGTCAAGGAGCGGCGCGGCGCCTGGCTGCGGGGCACCGCGCTGGCCGCGGGCGCGCACCTGGGCCGCGTGGGCGGG
>NZ_JAEIMH010000102.1:0-13083 GCF_016464295.1 Streptomyces sp. N35
GAGGAATGTCCGCAGAAAGCGCGGACATTCCTCGCCATCGTTGTTTTCTGCGCGGCGTCGCCGCGCGCTGTGGGGGCTTCGCCACCCACACCCCCGTCTCAAGCGACAGGGGGACCGATCGTCTAGGCGAAACGCGCAAAACGGGCCGTCAGCGAGACAGAAGGTCCCCCGACCAACTCACCCACCCGCCCCGGCCACCCCCGGAGCCACCCGCCCCGGCCCCCGGATCCCTCAGATCGCCAGCGACAGAAGCACCGGCGCCGCTCCTCGGTTCAGGGTGTCCGCTGCGGCGCGCAGGCGGTGGGCGTGTTCGACCGGCATCGAGAGGGCCAGGCAGCCGACTGCCGCGCCCGCCGTGATCGGGACCGCCGCGCAGACCGTGCCGACCGCGTACTCCTGGAGGTCGAGGACGGGGACCGTGGGCGGCTGGGCGTCGAGGCGGCTGAAGAGCAGGCGCTCGTTGGTGATGGTGCGCGAGGTCAGACGGGCCGGCTTGTGGCGGGACAGGTGGTCCCGGCGGCCGTTCATGTCGAGCTGCGTCAGGAGCGACTTGCCGACCGCGCTCGCGTGGGCCGCCGAGCGGAAGTCCACCCACTCGTTGACGGCCGGAGTGCCGGGCCCGGCCGCGTACTGCGTGATGCGGACCTCGCCGTCGATGTAACGGCTGATGTAGACCGCCGCGCCGACCGAGTCGCGCAGCCGGTCGAGCGTCACCTGGAGCTGGTCCGTGATGGCCTGCTGGCGGTCGGGGGACGCGGAGCCGAGCCGGGAGAGCGCGTCGCCGGTGAGGTACGCGCCGTCGGTGTCCTGCTGGACATAGCCCTCACGGCGCAGCATGAGAAGCAAGGCGGACAACTGCTTTGCGGGCAGGCGGGTTTCGCGGGCGATCTGGACATCGGTCACGCCCGCAGCGTGCCGCGCCACGGTTTCGAGCACGCGCAAGGCGTGCTGCACCGAGTGGAACGGCGCGGTCGAGTCAGGCTTCAGCGCCACGGTTTCCCCCTGCATGGACCGGTTCCGGACAGCTGGGCTCGGTACCACGATAGCCGCCAAACAGGTTGCATGGAGGGGCTGTTGACGAGATTGATGGCGCGCTCCCGGCGGGGGGCAGGGCGCCTGTCCCGGGGCGCGCCCCCCCGGCATATGCCACAGTCACAGGCTCCCCCCCCTAGCTCCATGGTTGTGCCGCTCACCGAGCTGCTGACGATCACTCACTCAGTGAAGTCACAGGACTGCGCTGAGGAATTCCCGGGTGCGCTCGTGATCAGGATCACCGAACATCTTCTCCGGGGCGCCCGATTCGATGACCTTGCCGCCGTCGAACATCAGCACTTGGTCCGAGATGTCCCGGGCGAAGTTCATCTCGTGGGTCACGCAGAGCATCGTGATGTCGGTGGTGCGCGCGACATCCCTGAGGACGTCGAGGACACCGACGACCAGCTCCGGGTCGAGCGCGGAGGTCACCTCGTCGAGCAGCAGCACCTGCGGCCGCATCGCCAACGCACGGGCGATCGCGACCCGTTGCTGCTGGCCGCCCGAGAGCTGCGACGGATAGTCGTTGCAGCGGGTCTCGAGGCCGACCATCTCCAGCAGCTCGCGGCCGCGGGCCTCGGCCTCGTCCTTGGACAGGCCGAGCACCTGGACCGGTGCCTCCATGACGTTCTGCAGGACCCGCATGTTGGGGAAGAGGTTGAACTGCTGGAAGACCATCCCGATGTTCTTGCGGACCTCGCGGATGTGCTTCTCGCCGGCCGGCACCAGCTTGCCGCCGCGCTCCTCGTGCGTGAGGTAGTCGCCGCCCACCTTGATGGTGCCCTCGTCGGGCTTCACCAGGGTCATGAGGAGCCGCAGGATCGTGGTCTTGCCGGAGCCGGACGGGCCGATCAGCGTGACGTGCTTGCCGGAGTCCACCGAGAAGCACAGGTTGTCGAGGACCGTGTTGCCGGCGAAGCGCTTGGTGACCTTGTCGAAGCGGATCAGTTCGCTGCCGTCGACGGCCGGGTTGACATCGGTAGGTGCGGTTTCAGCGGACAAGACGACGCTCCAGGACTCGGAGAAGAACAGATGCCGGGTAGGCGATGACGATGAAGGCGATGCCGACCACGCTGATCGCCTCGAAGGTGAAGGTCTCGTTGCTGAACCCACGCGCCTCGCCGAGCATTTCGAGGGCGCCGATGGCGGCCAGCTGAGGGGATTCCTTCAGCATCACGATCACGTAGTTGCCGAGCGCAGGGACCACCCGGCGCACGGCCTGCGGCAGGATCACCGCGGTCCACGTACGGGTCTTGGGCAGGCTGAGCGCGGTGGCCGCCTCCCACTGGCCGACGGGCACGCCCTCGATACCGGCCCGGTAGACCTCGCTCGTATACGTGGAGTAGTGCAGGCCGAGGCCGACGATGCCCGTGACGAGCGGGGACATAGACGGACCCCATGAGGGCACCACGTAGAAGAGGAAGAACAGCTGGACCAGGAGCGGGGTGTTGCGGATGAACTCCGTGAACACCGCCACGGGCCAGCGGATCCAGGCCTGCGGGGCGCGCAGCGCGACCGCCCACACGAGGCCGAGGACAAAGGCGATGAGCGCACCGCCGGCCAGGGCCTGCAGGGTGACGAGGACGCCGTCCCAGAACCGCGGCATGAACGCGTCGACGTTGGACCAGTCCCAGCTCACTTGGCACCCCCAGTACCCGCCGTGCCCGCCGTGCCCGCCGTGCCCGCCGTGCCGGTCACGGCGTCGATGGCCCCGCGCTCGCGCAGGCCGCCGAACAAGCCGCCCTTCGGCGGCGCCTGGCCGAGCTTGGCCTTGGCGCGCCGTTCGAGCAGGCGCATCCCGCGGGTGAGCAGGAAGGCGAGGACGAAGTAGACGACCAGCAGCAGTGTGTAGACGGGCGCGCTGTCACCCGTCACCAGACGCTGCAGGTTCCCCGCGAAGGTCATGTCGGCGACGATGATCAGCGAGACGAGCGAGGTGCCCTTGAGCAGCTCGATCAGAAGGTTGTTGAACGGCGGCAGCATCTCGGGCCAGGCCTGCGGGATCTCGATCCGGCGCAGCCGCTGCACGCGCGTGAAGTTCAGGGCGATACCGGCCTCGCGCTGGGCGGGGGGCACTGCTTGGAGCGCGCCGCGCACGATCTCGGATCCGTACGCCCCGTAGGTCATGCCGAGGGCGATGACGCCGGCGGCCATGCCGATGAACTTGATCTGGAACAGCATCGGGACCGTGAACGCGATCCAGAACATGAAGACCAGCGAGGACGTGGAACGGAAGACCTCGAAGTAGATGCCGGCCAGGATGCGCACGAGCTTGCTCGGTGCGGTGCGGGCCAGGCCGATCACGAAGGAGATCACAAAGGCGAGAGCGGCGCTGAGAAAGGTGACCTGGACCGTGATCCAGATACCCGGCAGGAACCAGCTCTTGAAGAACTCTGCGGTCATCATCAGGCTCCACCCCCCGCGGCGGGCGGGCAGAGTTTCTCGACGGTGAGGTCGGTCATCTCGTCCTGCGTGAACCCGAACGGCTTGACCACGCGCAGGAGTTCGCCGCTCTCCTTCATCTTCACGAGCTCTTCGTTGAAGGCGTCGCGCAGGTTCTTCTCGGAAAGACGGAAGGCGAACCCGCCCGCTCCGTACGCCGGTTCACCGTCGACGATCGGCTGGAAGGGCTCCGTCGCCTCGACGCCTCGCTTGCCCTTCACCACCTCCTTGACGGTGACGTTCGTCCCGGCGAAGGCATCGACGCGCCCCTGGCGTACGGCATCGAGGCCGGCCACCTGGTCGGGCAGCACCATGACCTCCTTGACGCCGTTGGCCTTCGCGTAGTCGATCTCGGCATAGGCCGTGCCGCTGGCCAGCTTCAGGCCCTTCTTGGCTATGTCCTCATAAGTCTTGATGCCATGCGGGTTGCCCGCCTTCACGATGAAGGAGTCGAGCATGAGGTAGTCGGGGTCGGAGAACAGGACCTGCTCGCAGCGGTCCGGGTTGATGTACATGCCGGCGGACACCACATCGAACTGCTGGGCCTGGGTCAGGCCCGGGATCAGCGCGCCGAACTCGGTCGGCACCGCCTTGACCTTGGGGATGCCGAGCCGGGGAAAGATGACCTTGGCGATTTCCGGCGCCTCGCCGGTGACGTCGCCGTTCTCGTCGATGTAGCCGAAGGGGACCTCTCCGGCGACACCGATCCGTACCGTGCCGGCATCCCTCAGCCGATCGAGCAGGTCACCACCCTCCACTTTGCCCGGCTCCGGCACGCGGCTGCAGGCGGTGACGCCGAGCGTTCCGAGGGCGGCCGCGCCCGCGAGGAGGGACCGGCGGCGCAGCGCGCGACCGGCCCATGGTGTGCGGAGACCTTGTGTCTTCCCGTAGTCGTTCCCAAGTGGTGGAGCCATGGCCGCGCGGCTACCCGAAGTTATTCGAGGTATGCCGATTAATTTCAGCCCCGATACGGACGGGGTGTTCTCACTTATGCACAAGGGGGTGTTGACCAAGGGGAGACGATGAAGAGATGACGGCACTGACAGAACGCCACATCGAAGTGTCCCTGGACAAGCGCGGAGTCCGCTGCACCGCCCGGCTCCTGACCGAGAAGGCCCCGGTGACCTGCGCGGCCGTCTGGGACGCGCTGCCTCTCGGGTCACCCGTGTATCACGCCAAATATGCCCGCAACGAGATCTACGCCCTTTTCCCGGCCTTCGCCGAAAAGGAGCCGCCGCTGGAGAATCCCACGGTGACTCCGATTCCCGGCGACCTGTGCTATTTCACCTTTTCCGATACGGAATTGGGGACAAGTGCGTATGGATACGACACCGAGCAGCGCGGCACGGTCGTCGATCTCGCCCTGTTCTACGAACGCAACAACCTGCTGCTCAACGGCGATGTCGGCTGGGTCCCCGGCATCGTCTGGGGCCAGATCGTCGACGGCCTCGACCGCATGGCCGACGCCTGCCAGGACCTGTGGCGGGCGGGGGCACTCGGCGAGACGCTGAGCTTCCGGCGGCTTTAGCGGCGCGGGCCGGCCGCCGGACGGTCAGGCGGCCGGCCCGCCCGCGTTGCGGATCAGTTGCTTGAGCACCTTCACCGTGGTGACGTAATCCGCGTCGTCGATGCCCGCGTGCAGCGCGCCGCGGATCGCGGGGGTGTTGCGCCGGAGTTCGACGCGGGTCCGCTCGCCCAGCTCGGTCAGCCACAGCCGGTCCTCGGCGTCCCGGGTCAGCCACCCGCGCGCGACGAGCACCTCGGCCTCGGCGGCGAGATCGTCCTCGCGCCGGAGGTAGGACGCCATGGCCGTCCGCAGTGCGGCGAGGGTCATACCCTCGCCGTCGGGCGAGATGTCGTTCACCGAGAGGTTGCGCAGCAGCCAGAACTGGGGCTGGGTGTACCCCTGTTCGGCCTGCCGGGCCCGGATGTACGCGATGGTCGCCTCGTAGGCGACACCGGTCCAGTACGCGACGGGCTGACCGGCCAGTTGGGCGTCGGACATCTCCTGGGTGCTGGTCATGGCTGTCCCCTTCCGGTGCTTCGGTACGGCGCCTGCCCGCTGCGCGGCCTTACGGAAAACGTAGGACCTCAAGTGCGGTTGAGGGCAAGCGCGCCCGGGCGCCGGACCGCCGCCGCGCTCACAGCCGAGGCGCCGGCACCTCCGCCGCCCCCGCCCCGTACAGCGCCTGGGCCGCCCGTAGGACCAGCGTGTCCTGGTGGCGGGCCGCCACCAGTTGGACGCCGATGGGGGGGCCGGCGGCGTCCACCCCCCCCGGGCCCGTGGCGGCGGGCTGCTGGGTGAGGTTGAAGGGGTACGTGAAGGGGGTCCAGCCGGTCCAGCGGCCGCGCCCCGAGGGGGTTTCACGGCCCGCCTCGAACGCGGTGAGCGGGAGGGTCGGGGTGACCAGCAGGTCGTACGTGGAGTGGAAACGGCCCATCCGACGGCCCAGGTCCATACGGATGTCCATCGCGGCGAGGTACTCGAGCGCGCTGTATCGGGCGCCGCGCAGGGCGATCTCCCGCAGCCCCGGGTCGAGTTGGTCCCGCTGGTCCTTGCCGAAGTGCTGGGTGACGCGGGCCGCCCCGGCGAACCACAGGGTGTGGAAGGCCTCGACCGGGTCGCTGAAGTCGGGGTCGGCCTCCTCCACGTACGCGCCGAGCTGGGCCAGCCGCTCGACGGCCTTGCGTACGGCGGCGGCGACCTGGGGCGCGACCGCGACCTGGCCGCCGAAGGACGGCGAGTAGGCGATCCGCAAACCGCGCACCCCGTCGTCCAGGCCGTCACGGAAGGACCCCGCCGACGGGCCGAGCCCGGACCAGTCGCGGTGGTCGGCGCCGCTGATCACATCCATGACGAGGGCCGCGTCGGCGGCGTCCCGGGTCATCGGGCCCACGTGCGCGAGCGTGCCGAAGGCGCTGGACGGGTAGAGCGGGACCCGCCCGTACGTGGGCTTGAGCGCGAAGGTGCCGCAGAACGCGCCGGGTATCCGCACGCTTCCGCCGCCGTCGGTGCCGAGCGCCACCGGTCCCGCGCCCAGTGCGACGGCCGCCGCGGCGCCTCCGCTGGAGCCGCCCGCGGTGCGGGACGGGTCGTACGGGTTGCGCGTGACACCGGACAGCGGGCTGTCCGTGACGCCCTTCCAGCCGTACTCGGGGGTCGTGGTCTTGCCGAGGAAGACGGCGCCGTGCTCACGCAGCCGGGCCACGGACGGAGCGTCCTCGTCCCAATCCCCTTCGGTACGGCTGTTCTTGGAGCCGCGCAGGGTCGGGCCGCCGCGCATCAGGAGGATGTCCTTCACCGATACGGGGACTCCGTCGAGCAGCCCTTGGGGCTGACCGGCCCGCCACCGCTCCTCGGACCGCGCGGCCTGGTCCAGGGCGGACTCGGCGTCGACGCGGACGAACGCGTTGACCGCGGGCTCGGTCTCCTCGATCCGGGCGAGCGCGGCCCGGGTCACCTCGACGGGGCTCAACTCCCCCTTGCCGTATGCCGCGACGAGTTGTACGGCCGTGAGACTGCCGAGCTCGGTCATGCGCGCTCCCCAGGTTGCCGACGATCACTCGTTGACGATCCGTCCGCCGACGATCAATGTCCAGGGACATACCCACGTTTCTTGTCGATCACGTTCTTCAGCGGTTTCCCGGCCGCCCAGTGCTCGTACAAGTCGACGAACTGCAGCGCCAGTTCATCGCGCCAGCCGATGATGTCGCCGCTCATGTGCGGCGAGACGACGAGGCCGGGGACCTCCCACAGCGGGCTGTCGTCGGGCAGCGGTTCGCGGTCGAAGACATCGAGTGCGGCGCCCGCGATCCAGCGCCTGCTGAGCGCCTCCACCAGGTCCTCCTCGATGACCAGGGGGCCTCGGCCGACGTTGATGAAGTGCGCGGAGGGCTGCATCACGCCGAAGCGCCGGGTGTCGAACATGCCGCGGGTCGACTCCGTGAGCGGTGCCGCGCACACCACCCAGTCGGCATGCGCGAGCAACCGGTCCAGATCGCCCGGGCCGTGGATCCCGGTGCGCGGGGTGCGGCCCACGACGGCCGCCTGGATGCCGAGTGCCTTGAGACTGCGGGCGATCGCGCGCCCGATCGGCCCCGACCCCACCACGCACGCCCGGGTCCCGCCGACCCGCCGGGTCTCGCGGTGCCGCCACTCGCGGCGGCTCTGCAGATCGAGGGTGCGCGGCAGATCCTTGGCGAAGGCGAGGACGAGACCGGCCACGTACTCGGCGATCGGCTCGTCGAAGATCCCCCGCGCGTTGGTGATCACCGTGTCGGATTCGATCAGTTCAGGGCTCAGCAGATGGTCGGCGCCCGCGCTCGCTGTGTGCACCCACACCGGGCGCGGTCCCTCGCCCGGCCAGGCGGCGCGCAGGGCCTTCGAGTGGAAGTCCCAGACGAGCAGTACGTCCGCCTCGGGCAGCCGCTCGGCGAGCTTCGCCTCGTCGGTGTGCACGATACGGGCGCGCCCGGTGAGCTTGCCCAGGCGCGGCGGCGGGTCCGCGTCGAGCACCAAGAGCGTGGGGCGGGTCGCACGCGACCGACCGGACATGGAGGGGAAACCGTTCTGCAATGCGGGTCCGCTTCCCTGGAGTTGGCTTGGGGGGCCTGCACAGAGGCGCCGGGAAAATCGCACCGTCTGAAGTGCACGGATTGACCACGCTGGCACCCGAATCTACCTTCGTCAACACGGGCTCTGCACAAGTCCGTACGACCACAGACAGGTACCGACCTTTCCGCTGATCGGGCCTCACATCGGACTTCGCACATTCTCTGTCCCGGCGTCCCCGGCCATCTGCCGGATTCCGCACCCCCTCCGGCCTCCGGGCCGACCCTCAGAGCTCCGCACCGAGCTCTCATCCCCACCCTGCTCTGTTCAAAGGGGCCAGCTCATGGACGTCTCCTGCCTCAGTGGACCGCACCCGCAACGCGGGCTCGGTGTTGTCGCACCCTTCGACTTCGCTCTCGACC
Organism: Streptomyces sp. N35; assembly: GCF_016464295.1. NCBI lineage: Bacteria > Bacillati > Actinomycetota > Actinomycetes > Kitasatosporales > Streptomycetaceae > Streptomyces > Streptomyces sp. N35. The sequence goes on from NZ_JAEIMH010000102.1 coordinate 8,449, forward strand.
GGGAGCTGTGGCGCTGGGTCCCGGACGAGATCTCGCTCTACGTGACCCGCACGCCCTTCGTCCCGGTCGAGGTCAGCCTGGACCTGGCCCGTCTGGTCAGCGAGCACCAGACGCTGCACGAGGCGGTACGGGCGCTCATCGCCGCCGAACCCGAGGTGATCGCGTACGCGTGCACGTCGGGCAGCTTCGTGGACGGCGCCGTCGGCGAACGCACCATGTGCGCGGCCATGGAGGCGGCGGGCGAGGTGCCCTCGCTGACCACGTCGGGCGCGCTGATCGAGGCCCTGAACGAGCTGGGCGCACGGCGGATCGCGCTGGTCACGCCGTACACGTCCTCGGTCACCCAGTCGCTCAAGGACTATCTCGCCGAGGCGGGCATCACGGTCTCGGGCTGCTCCTACCTCGGTCTGACCCGGCACATCTGGAAGGTCCCGTACCGCGATGTGGTCGCCATGGCGCGCGCGGCGGTGAAACGGCTGCCCGCCGAGGTCGACGCGCTGTTCATCAGCTGCACCAACCTGCCGACGTACGACGCGATCCCCCAGCTGGAGGCGGAGCTGCGGATTCCGGTGATTTCGGCGAACCAGGTCACGATGTGGTCGGCCCTGCGTCACATGGGTACGCATGCGGTGGGTCCGTATCAGGCACTGCTCGATACAGCGGCGAGGCGCATGCTGGTGGGGGGTGACGTGTTACCCGAGCCGCCGGCCGCAGCGCTGCCGGACCCGCCGGTGGTGCCGGAGGATCCGGCGCTGCCCGAGTGACCGCACGCCGTACCGAACGGAAGACCGCCCCGCTACTCGCACCGGGAGGCCGCCCATGACCGCCATCGGATTCCTCTACCCCGGCTACAGCGCCGAGGACGACTACCCGCGGATCGAGCAACTCCTCGGCAGCGATATCCGCCTGACCGTGATCCACACGGATATCGGCGAGGACGCCCATCGCGTGGACGCCCTGCTCGAAATGGGGTCGCCCGAGCGCCTGGCGGCCGGTGTCGAACAGCTGCGGCACACCGGCGCCGAGGCGGTGGTCTGGGCGTGCACCAGCGGCAGTTTCGTCTTCGGCTGGGACGGCGCGCACGACCAGGTCCGCTCCCTCGCCAAGACGGCCGGCCTGCCCGCCTCCAGTACGTCGTTCGCTTTCGCCCATGCCGTACGGGAGTTGGGCGTCGCTCGGGTCGCGATCGGCGCCACGTATCCGGAGGACGTCGCGGACCACTTCGTGGAGTTCCTGCACGCGGACGGCATCGAGGTGGTCACGATGCGCGGCAGCGGCATCATCACGGCCGCCGAGGTCGGCACCTGGGGCCGCGACGAGGTCCTCGCGCTGGCCCGCAACGCCGACCACCCCGACGCCCAGGCCCTCCTGCTGCCCGACACGGCCCTGCACACGGCGGCCCATCTGCGCGACCTGGAGGCCGAGTTGGGCAAGCCGGTCCTCACGGCCAACCAGGTCACGGTGTGGGAGGGGCTGCGCCTTGCGGGGCGGCGGGTGAACGCGCCCGAACTCGGCACCCTGTTCACCAAGGAACCGATCATCCAGATGCCGGGCCGATAGGGGGCGCGGGGTTCACATCCCGTACCTGCCCGGCTCGGAGCTCACATCCCGTACGCGTCCGGCTCGGAGCTCACATCCCGTACGCGTCCGCGATGAGTTCGTACGAGCGCAGTCGCGCCTGTCCGCTGTGGGCGTTGGCCGTGAGCATCAGCTCGTCGGCCCCGGTGCGCTTCTGCAGGTCGTCGAGCCCGTCGCGTACGGCGTCCGGCGTGCCGTGCACGATGTTCTTCAGCCAGCCGTCCACGAACTCCCGCTCCAGGACGCTGAATTCGTACGCCTCGGCCTCTTCGGGTGTCGGAATGAGGCCCGGCCGCCCGGTGCGCAGCCGCAGCATCGACAGCGCCCCGGTCATCACCTGGCGGCGCGCCTCGCGCTCGTCCTCGGTCGCGAGGGCGGCGACGCTGATCATCGCGTACGGGGCGTCGAGCATCTCGCTCGGACGGAAGCTCTCGCGGTACAGGTCGAGGGCCGGGAGGGTGTTCTGCGCGGAGAAGTGGTGCGCGAAGGCGAAGGGCAGACCGAGCGCGCCGGCAAGCCGGGCACTGAAGCCGGACGAGCCGAGCAGCCAGACCGGCGGGCGCTGCGAGGGGCCCTGCACCGGTCCGGGCACGGCGTGGATCCGGGCGTACGGGTGCCCGTCGGGGAAGTCGTCGTCGAGGAAGCGGATCAGCTCGGACAGCTGCTGCGGGAAGTCGTCGGCGCCCTCGTGCAGGTTCTCGCTGCGGCGCAGGGCGGCCGCGGTGGCGCCGTCCGTGCCCGGGGCGCGGCCGAGACCGAGGTCGACGCGGCCGGGGGCCATGGCCTCGAGGGTGCCGAACTGCTCGGCGATCACCAGCGGCGCGTGGTTGGGCAGCATCACACCGCCCGAGCCGAGGCGGATGTGCTCGGTGTGGGCGGCGAGGTGGGCGAGGATCACCGCGGGTGAGCTGGAGGCGACTCCGGGCATCGAGTGGTGCTCGGCGACCCAGTAGCGGTGAAAGCCGCGGCCTTCGGCGAGCTTCGCTATGCCGACGCTGGTGCGCAGCGCCTGCGTGGCGGTCGATCCCTTGCCCACGGTGGCGAGGTCCAGCACGGAGAGGGGAACTGGGGCGCTGCCCTGTGCTTCGCCTCGGATGTCGTCGCTCACCGTGGGGGCCTCCTGCCGATCGCTTGTGGTGCGTCACGGGTAACGGGGGCGGAGGCTGCCGTATTCCGGGGGCGGGGGCGGGGGCGAGCGCTGGCCGAGCAGCTTCGCGAGCTTGTCGCGGGCCGGGCCGGGCCGGTGGGGTCGGCGCCGTCGTCGTACGTCAGGCGGATGCCCGGTCCGCGGTCGCTTTCAGGAGGGCGGAGATGCTGTCGGGCGGCACCGCCCTTGAGTAGTGCCAGCCCTGGCCCGTGTCGCAGCCGATCGAGCGCAGCCGGTCCGCCTGCAGCGCGGTCTCCACGCACTCGGCCGTGACCGTCAGACCGAGCCGGTGCGCGAGCCGTACCAGGGCCTCGACGATCGTCGCGTCGGCCGGGTTCGCGTGGCTGTCGCCGTCCTCGTACTGGAATCCGCGGACGAAGGAGCCGTCCAGCTTCAGGACGGAGACGGGCAGCCGGCTGAGGTAGGCCAGGTTCGAGTAGCCCGTGCCGAAGTCGTCGATCGCGATCCGGACGCCCATGTCGGACAGCGACTGCAGGGCCTGCAGGGGGCGGCCCGCCGAGCCCATGACCGCCGACTCCGTGAGCTCCAGCTGCAGCAGATCGGGCGCGAGTCCCGTCTCGGCGAGGATCGCGGCGACGTCCGCCACGAGGTCGGAGTCCCAGACCTGCCGGACCGCCACGTTGACCGAGACGAACACGGGCGGCACGGACGGATGCTCGAGCTGCCAGCGCCGTGCCTGGGCGCAGGCCGTCCGCAGCACCCAGCGGCCGAGCTGGACGATGGAGCCGTCCTCCTCGGCGAGTGTGATGAACCGATTCGGCGTCAAGGTGCCGAACTGCGGATGGTTCCAGCGCACCAGGGCCTCGACACCACGGACCCCGCCGTCGTCGAGCCCCACCAACGGCTGGTACTCCAGGGTGAATTCACCCCGCTCGACGGCCGGACGCAGCGTCGACGACAGCGCCTGGCGGGTCATGCGGTGCGCGTTGCGCTCGGGGTCGAAGAGCGTCCAGCGGGCCTTGCCGTCGGCCTTCGCCCAGTACAGCGTCGTGTCCGCGGCCTGCATCAGATGCGTGGCGGTGGTGCCGGCGGCCCTGCGTTCGACGACACCGATCGACGCGGAGACGGACAGCCGCTGACCGCCGAGGTCGAAGGGTTCCTGGAGCGATTTCAGAACCGATTCCGCCAGGTCCGCGAGCTGCTCCGTACCCGTCGAGTCCTCCACCAGGAGCGCGAACTCGTCACCGCCGAGCCGCGCCACCAGCGGCACCCCGTGCCCGTGCTTCCAGCGGTCGTACGCGACCTGGTCGGCGCACTGGGTGAGCCGTCCCGCGACCGCCGCGAGGAGCCGGTCGCCGATGCGGTGGCCGAGGGTGTCGTTGACGGCCTTGAAGCCGTCGACGTCCAGGTAGCACAGGCCGATCCGGCCGGTGCCGCCGTCGTCGTACGAGGCGGATTCCAGCGCTCCGGAGAGCCGCTCGAAGAACAGGGTGCGGTTGGGCAGCCGGGTCACCGCGTCGTACATCTGCAGATGGCGCAGCTGGGCCTGGAGCTCACGGCGGGCGCTGACGTCGGCGAGCGCGAGCAGCACCGTGGCCGTGCCGGGCACGGGGGCGACGGTGATCTGGGCCCACAGGGCATGGCCGTCGGGGTGCTTGAGGCGGCGGGTGCAGCGCAGTCTGGCCTGCCGGCCGCGCAGCACTTCGCGGTACGCGTGCCAAGTGCGGGCGTCGGAGGCCAGGTCGACCAGGTCGGCGGCGACCTGTCCGGCCAGGTCCGCGGCCGGGGCGCCGAGCAGCGTGCCGAGCGCCTCGTTGGCGGAGGTGACGAAGCCGTCGTGGTCGACGACGGCCATGGCGAAGTGGGCGGCGTGGAACGCCGCCCGGTAGTCCCTCAGCTCGGCCGCACTGCGGCCGACAAGAGGGTCGGGGGGGGGGGGCGGCGCCGGC
>NZ_JAEIMH010000102.1:13093-28640 GCF_016464295.1 Streptomyces sp. N35
GGCTCCCCCCGCCGCCCGCCCCCCCGGCCCCGACCAGGGGGGCCGCGGGGGGAGCGCCCCGCCGCCACACCCGCGCCGCCCACCGCGATGACCGAGGTGGTGTGACGCTCCGTGATCGCAGACCGGGCGTCATCGGGGGTCGAGCCCGCCGTGGGCGCCGGCCCTTCGGACGTTCCGCTCACCGCTCGCTCCCGCAGGCACTTGTCGTGTTCAGGTCTGATCTGGTCGGGTCGGCCGGAAAGTGTGCCGATCATAGAGGCTGGCCGCAGCCCCATTCCACTTCCGTCGCGGCCCCGACCCCCCTCAGGGGTTACTTCCGGACTCCCTTGTCTCATGCGGCCGTTACTGCCAGATCGTTTCTGCACAGTCCTGGCCCGGATCGTTTCGGGGACCTTCACATCCCCGATCAATCAGCTTCCGCTTGTGACTTTCCGTGAGCGCCGGGCATGTCCCTCACTCACTCGACCGGTCCACCCAAACAGGGCGAACTTCAACAAACCACCACAGGCTGAGGGAGGTGTTCCGCCGTCCGCATCCGGAGGTCTACGTGCCGCGTCAGCTCCCCCCAGGGGGTCTGCCTCGTGAGGGGGACCGGGCGCGCAGTGCCGCAGCGGCTTTCACCTCTCTCGCGGCGTTCGCCTCCATGTCTCTGCTCGCGGGTCCCGCCGTGGCCGAGCCGGTGGCGGGCCCCTGCGCCCTGGAGCGCACGGCCGCACATCACTCGGAGGGCCTGGACACCTGGAACGCCTCGTATCCGCGCCCCGTCCAGAAGCTCGACGCGGTGATGGTCTTCCTGTCCTTCCCTGACGCCAGCCCGCTGGCCACCCCGAAAGAGCTGACGGCCGACTACTTCCCCTCGACCAGCAGGTTCTTCGAGCGCGCCTCGTACGGCCGGTTCCAGCTGCGTCCGCATCCGCGCAGCGAGTGGATCGAGATGCCGCGGGCCTCCACCGCGTACGCAATAGCGCGGGACTGGGACGCGGACAAGCGCAGCATGTATCTCAAGGACGCGCTGTCGGTGGCCGATCCGGTGGTGGACTTCAGCGCGTACGACATCGTCTACTTCGTGGCCGATCCCGATGCCCCCGGTGTGGACTCGGACGCCACGAAGGTCGTCAACTTCGACGAGCCGCTGCGGGCCGACGGCACCGATGTCCGCCGTATCGTCACGGTCTTCGAGCAGCATCCGCCGGACCGCAATGTGCTCGCCCATGAGACCGGCCATGTCTTCGACCTGCCGGACCTCTACCACCGCCCGCGCGACGGCAAGGGCGACTGGGACACGCATGTCGGCGACTGGGACGTCATGGGCAGCCAGTTCGGGCTCGCGCCCGACCTGTTCGGCTGGCACAAGTGGAAGCTGGGCTGGCTCGAACCCCATCAGGTGACCTGTGTGCAGGGCACCGCGTCCGCCCCGTTCACCCTGGACCCGCTGGCCGCGCCCGCGGTGCGCGGCCAGGCGGGCGGCAAGCGCCTGGCGGTGGTGCGCACCGGGCGGGGCAGTGTGCTCGCGATCGAGGCGCGCGGCTCGGCCGGAAACGACCACCAGACCTGCACCGAGGGCGTCCTGGTCTACCGCGTACGCAATGAGACGGAGTCCGGCGGCGGACCGATCCAAGTGCTCGACGCACACCCGGAGTCGGAGGCCTGCTGGGACGCCTCGGTGTACCCGCCGCTCGCGGACGCACCCGTGCGGGTCGGCGAAACCTTCAAGGTCCCCGGCGAGCGGACCCGCGTCCAGGTCGTGGGGCGCTCGCCTTCGGGGTCGTGGACGGTGAAGGTCACGCCCTGACGGCCGCCCTTCGGCTGGGCAGTCCCCTCCCGCCCGGGGGCCGAGCCCCTTTCCAGGCTATCGGCGCTCACTGACATCGGCCCGGCTCAACCGTCCGGACCGCACTGACAGCCGCGCGTCGCCCTGTCAGGTCGCCTGTCAGCTCTGTCAGCGTCCTGTCCGCCCGCTGTCAGGGCTCCCCGGCAGTGTCTTGCCCATCGAGAACGGCAAGCCACCACCGAGGAGTTGACCACCATGTCGTACGCGATCCGGGCCGAGGGTCTGGTCAAGAAGTACGGGGACTTCACCGCCCTGGACGGGGTGGACCTGGAGGTCCCGGCCGGCAAGGTCGTCGGGGTGCTCGGCCCCAACGGCGCCGGCAAGACCACCACCGTGCGCATCCTCGCCACGCTGATGCGCCCCGATGCCGGGCACGCGACCATCGGCGGCCACGACATCGTCAAGGATGCGGTGAAGGTACGGCAGTTGATCGGTCTCACCGGGCAGTTCGCCTCGGTGGACGAGACCCTGACCGGCACCGAGAACCTCGTCCTGATCGGCCGGCTGCTCGGTCTGTCCCGCCGGGGCGCCAAGGCCCGCGCGGTCCAGCTGCTCGAGCAGTTCTCCCTGACGGACGCGGCCCGTAAGCCGATCGCCACCTTCTCCGGCGGTATGCGCCGGCGGCTCGACCTCGCCGCGAGTCTGGTGGGCCGTCCCCAGGTCCTCTTCCTGGACGAGCCGACCACCGGCCTCGACCCGCACGCACGGCAGGAAGTCTGGGAGGTCGTACGGAGCTTGGTCGCCGACGGCTCGACGGTACTGCTCACCACGCAGTACCTGGAGGAGGCCGACCAGCTGGCCGACTCGATCACCGTCTTCGACAAGGGCCGCAAGGTCGCCGAGGGCCGGCCGGGAGAGCTCAAGCGCCGCGTCGGCGGACAGGTCCTCCAGGTGCGCCCGACCGTGTCGGCCGATGTACCGCTGGTCGCTCAGCTCCTGGCCGAACTGTCCGGGCACTCCCCCGCCGAGGACTCGGGTGTGCTGACCGTCCCGGTCGACGACCCGCTGCTCGTCGCCGCGGTCGCCCGCCGGCTCGACGGCGCCGGCATCACCGCCGACGAACTGGGGCTTCGGCTGCCGAGCCTGGACGAGGTCTTCCTCGCCCTCACCGGCCACACCCCGACCGTCAAGGACGCCGAGCCCGCCGCCGTCTGAGCCCGCCGACTCCCCGTACACACAAGACTTTCCGAGAGGACCTCGTCATGAGCACCCAGACCGTCTCCGCCCCCGCGCCCACCGCCCCCGCCACCGTCGAGCTCACCGGCCGGATCGGTTTCGCGCGGACCGTCTCGCACAGCCTCGCCCTCGCGGGCCGCGGCTTCACGAAGTTCATGAAGTCCCCGATCCAGCTGGTCGATGTCGTCCTCACCCCGATCATCACCCTGTTGATGTTCATCTATCTCTTCGGGGAGTCGATGGCGCAGGGCAATACCGACTGGTACCTGCACCACGTCGTCCCAGGTGTGATGGTGATGGCCGTCTTCCAGGCCAGCGTCGGCATCGGCGCCTCGCTCGCCGCCGACGCCAGCACCGGGATCTTCGACCGGTTCCGCTCCATGCCGATCGCCCGGTCCGCCCCGCTGATCGGCGCCGTCCTGGCCGATATCGTCCGCTACGTCGCCTGCCTGGTCACCCTGATCGCACTCGCCATCGTCATGGGCTACCGCTTCGACACCAACCTGGTCGCCGGGGCCGGTGCGCTCGCGCTGCTGATCGGGTTCGCGCTCAGCTTCTCCTGGATGTCGGTCTACCTCGGCATGCTGATCAAGAACCCCACCTCGGTACAGGGTCTGATGACCATCCTGATCCTGCCGCTCACCTTCGCCAGCAACGTCTTCATGAAGCCCGAGGGCATGCCCGGCTGGCTGCAGGCCTGGTCGGACGTCAACCCGGTGTCGCTGGTGGCCGACGCCGTCCGCGGTCTGCTCAACGGCGGTCCGGTCGCCCACGGTCTGACCGGCAGCCTGATCTGGATGGCCGGTGTGGTCGCGGTCTTCTTCCCGCTGGCCATGCGGGCGTACCGCAAGAGCGCCGGCTGATCACCGGGCGGTTGTACGGCCGGGCGGGGCCCTCACCTTGAAGGTGCGGGCCCCGCCCGGCGTTCACCCGCGTGTCCGCAGGGCCCGTTCCTCCAGCCACCGCAAGGCGTCCTCGCGCGAGTACGCCGCCCCCTCGTCGTACGCCTCCTTGAAACCGGTCTCCCCGAGGGTCTCCTTCAGACGGTCGACCAGCTCGCACCACTCGGGCTCGCCCCAGTCGAAGGCCCCGCGCATCACCTGGCTCATGCCGAGCGCCTTGGCGCCCTCGGCGGGCGCACCCTCCAACGGCAGGAGCCCACCGAGCAGTTCGGCCACCCAGGCGAGTGCGGCGCCGGCGCCTTGACCGAAGAGCGCGCCGGCCGCTTCGGGGAGAAGGGCTCGGGCGGCAGGGGCGTCGCCCGCCGCCAGACGGTTCTCGATACGGGTGGAGACGATCAGATCCCGTGCCAGTGCGCGCAGTTGGGGGCGGCGGGTGCCGAGCGCTTCGAGGCGGTCGAGGGTCGCGTCCGACTGGACCAGGTCACCGGCCCTGCGGTGGGCGTTGGCAAGACCCACCAGGATGTTGGCCTCCAGGCGCAGCTGTCCGCGTTCGCGGGCCTGGCGGTGGGCGGCGCGCAGATCGCGGAACGCGCCCTCGATGTCCCCGCTGCGGCGCCGCTCGCGGGCGAGCCGTGCCTTGCTCAGATACAGATAGTCCTCGGTGCCGAGCTCGGAGGAGAGCGCGACCGCGCGCTCCCAGGTGGCGATGGCCTGCGGGTACTCGGCACGCAGGGAGTGCGCCGTGCCGACGGGCAGCAGCGCGAGCACGATGCCCCAGCGGTCACCGACCTGCTCGAAGCCGCGCAGTGCCTCGGCCCGTGACTCCTTTCCGCTGTCCAGGTCGCCCTGTTCGGTGAGCGCGAAGTCGTGGGCGAGGTGGGCTCCGGCCCGTATCCATGGATCGGGTGACCGCATCAGCTCGTCCAGGCCCGCGGACCGCGAGGGGTCATCGGCGAACACGGCCCGGGCCATCTGCAGGAGCTGGGCCGCGGGGTGGAACTCGCGGGCGATGGCGCTGGCTCCGGGGCCGTCCGGCGTTCCGGGCAGACGGCTGCTCATGCCGCGGATGCCCCAGTACCAGAACATCGCGGCGCCGAAGCGCCGAGCCATCTCCACGTGCCCGGAACCGCCCGAGTCGTTCAGGGTCTTCAGGGCATAGCTGAGGTTGTCGTGTTCGGCGTCGAAGACAGCGATGGCGCGCAGCTGGTCCCGGGTGCGCAGCAACGGCTCGTGTTCCTCGGCCAGTCGCAGGTAGTACGAGGTGAGGCGGGCGCGGACCGCCGCGCTCTCCTCGGCGGACTCGGCGAGCCTGCGGCCCGCGTAGGCGCGGACGGTCTCCAGCATCCGGTAGCGCCCCTCGCCTCCGTCCTCGGCGCTCTCCTCGACCAGGGACTTCTCGATGAGGGAGCCGACCACGTACAGGACGTCGTCGGCGGGCAGCCGCTCATCGGCGCAGACCGCTTCGAGCGCGTCGAGGGTGGCGCCGCCGGGGAACGCGGACAGGCGCCGGGCGAGGGTGCGTTCGCCCTCGTCGAGCAGGTCCCAGCTCCACTCGACCAGGGCGAGCAGGGTGCGCTGCCGCGGCAGGGCGGTGCGGCTGCCGGAGGACAGCAGCCGGAAGCGGTCGTCGAGGCGGCGGGCGATCTGCTCGACGTTCATGGAACGGAGTTTGACCGCGGCGAGTTCGAGCGCGAGCGGCATCCCGTCGAGCCCGCGGCAGATGCGCAGGACGGCGTCGAGGGTGGAGTCGTCGAGCACGAAGTCCTGGCGTACGCCCACGGCCCGGTCGACGAAGAGCCGTACGGCCGCGGTCTCCAGCGCTTCCTGCGGCTCGGGCTCGCCGTGCGGCAGATCGAGCGGGCCGAGGTGGAAGAGCGCCTCGCCGGTGATGGCGAGCGGCTCGCGGCTGGTGGCGAGGATGCGCAGTTCCGGCAGGCGCCCGAGGAGTTGGTCGGCGAACTCGGCGGCCGTCTCCACCAGGTGCTCGCAGTTGTCGAGCATGAGCAGGGTGTCGCCGCTGCCGAGCAGCCCGGCGAGCCGCTCGACGGCGCTGGTCCGCCCGGGGCCGCCGCCCTCGTACAGGCCGGCGTCCGTGGCCCCGATCGCGCCGAGCACCGCGTCCGCGAGCTGTTCGGGGTCGCTGACGCCGGCCAGCGGTACGTAGTGGAGCCGGCCACGGTCGTGGGCGGGGTCGCGGGTGGCGGCCTCGAGCGAGAGCCGGGTCTTGCCCGCGCCGCCGGGGCCGACGAGGGTGACCAGGCGCGAGGCGGTCATCAGGGCGGCGAGGCGGCTGAGTTCGCCGTCGCGGCCGACGAAGCTGGTGAGACGGGCGGGCAGCGGGCTCACGGCGGCCGCCTTGGTCCGGTGGTGTTCCAACTCCCCGCGCAGGAGCGCGAGGTGAACGTCCCGCACGTCCGAGGAGGGGTCCACGCCGAGTTCGTCGCCGAGCCGGGTCCTGAGCTCCTCGTACACGGCGAGCGCGTCCGACTGCCGGCCCGCGGCGGCGAGCGCGCGCATCCGCAGTCCGGCGATCCGTTCGCTCAACGGGGCCTGTGCGCCGGCCGCTTCGAGGTCGGCGAGGACGTCCGCGGAGCGCCCCTCCCGTATCTCCGCATCGAAGCGGTCCTCGACGGCCGCGGCCCGCAGACCGTCGAGGCGGGTGGCGACGGGTGCGGCGAAGGGCGCGTCGAGCACATCGGCGAGCGCCGGGCCGCGCCACAGCGCGAGCGCGGTCCCCAGTTTGTGCGCCGCCTCGGCGCCGCGGCCCGCGGCGAGTGCACGCCGGCCCGCCCCCGCGAGCTGCTCGAAGCGGTGGGCGTCCACGTCCGCTTCCGTGACGTCGAGGCGGTAGCCGCCCCCGACCGACTCGACGGCCGCGTGGCCGCGCAGCGACTTGCGGAGCCGGGAGACCAGCGCCTGCAGGGCGTTGGCGGCATCGGCGGGTGGCTGTTCGCCCCACAGTCCGTCGACCAGACCGTCCGCGCTGACGGGCCGGCCGCCTTCGAGCGCGAGGCGGGCCAGGAGCATCCGCAGCCGCGCACCGCCGATCTCGACGGGCCCCGACCCGCTGCCGGCCCCCACCGGACCCAGCAGGTCCACTTTCAGTGCCACGACTCCCCCGGCCTTCCCTTGTTCGAGCGTCTCGCTGAACGCGGGCTAAGGATCACCCAGTCGAGGGCCGGGGTAAAGGCCTGTCCGGTTCAGCGAGGGGCGCGCGGCCGCCGAATTCGCGCCCCGGCGCCTCCCCCTCTCCGGGCGCTCCGCCACCTCCCCTTCGTACGGGGGATCCATCGGCCTCCGTCTGCGTAATCGGGTGATCACAGTCCGTGCTACAAGGTGATCACCGCGTCAGTGACGCACAGCAGCACCGACTGGAGGCACACACATGTCCGTAGGCGAAGAGATCCGCACAGCCGAGGCCCGGCCGCAGCAGAGTCTGGGTACGGCCGCGGCGCGGAATCTGGCCACGACGACCAAGTCCACCCCGCAGATGCAGGAGATCAGCTCGCGCTGGCTCCTGCGAGCACTTCCGTGGGTGCAGGTGCAGGGCGGCGCCTACCGGGTGAACCGGCGCCTGAGCTACTCCGTCGGCGACGGCCGCGTCACCTTCGTCAAGACCGGCGAGCGCGTCGAGGTGATCCCCGCCGAGCTGGGCGAACTGCCGCCGCTGCGGGCCTTCGAGGACATCGACGTGCTCACCGAACTGGCCCGCCGCTGCGAGCAGCGGGAGTTCGCGCCGGGTGAGGTGCTCGCGCACTTCGGCAGCCCCTGCGACGCGGTGTTCCTGCTCGCTCACGGCCGCGCCGAGAAGGTCGGCTCGGGTCCCTACGGCGAGGACGCCGAACTCGGAGTCCTCGGCAACGGCGCGTACTTCGGCGAGGACGGCCTCGTCGACGCGAACGCGATGTGGGAGTACTCGGTGCGCGCGGTGACCACCTGCACCGTGCTCGTGCTGCCGCTCGGCTCCTTCCAGCAGGTCGTCGAGCGGACCCCCGCGCTGCGCAAGCATCTGGACACGCTGCGGGAGATGCCCAGCCAGCGCACCAACAAGTACGGCGAGAAGGAGATCGACCTCTCGGCCGGCCACGTAGGCGAGGCGGAGATCCCCAGCACGTTCGTCGACTACGACGCCTCGCCGCGCGAGTACGAACTGAGCGTCGCGCAGACCGTGTTGCGCATCCACACGCGTGTCGCGGACCTCTACAACCAGCCGATGAACCAGACCGAGCAGCAGCTGCGGCTCACGGTCGAGGCGCTCAAGGAGCGCCAGGAGCACGAGCTGGTCAACAACCGCGAGTTCGGTCTGCTCGCCAACTGCGAGTACGAGCAGCGGATCCAGCCGCACGACGGTGTCCCCAGCCCCGACGACATGGACGAGCTCCTGAGCCGCCGACGGGGTTCGAAGCTGTTCCTGGCGCACCCGCGCGCGATCGCCGCGTTCGGCCGCGAGTGCAACAAGCGAGGGCTCTACCCGGAGCCGGTGATGTTCGACGGCCACCAGGTGCCCGGCTGGCGTGGCGTACCGATTCTGCCGTGCAACAAGATCCCGATCAGCGAGGACCGTACGACCTCGATCCTGTGCATGCGTACGGGTGAGGACGAGGCGGGTGTCATCGGTCTGCGGCAGGCCGGCATCCCCGACGAGATCGAGCCGAGCCTTTCCGTCCGCTTCATGGGCATCAATGAGCAGGCGATCATGTCGTACCTGGTCACCGCGTACTACTCGGCAGCCGTGCTCGTACCGGACGCGCTCGGCGTCCTGGAGAACGTCGAGATCGGACGGTGGCGTTGAGCACGCAGCCCTTCGCGCTGCCGGCCTGCTATCTCCCCTACCCCGCGCGGCTCAGCCCGCACACCGCGCAGGCCCGGGAGGAGTCCACGGCCTGGGCGCGCGGGATGGGGATGGTGGAGGGTTCGGGGGTGTGGGACGCGGAGGACCTCGCCGCGCACGACTACGCGCTCCTGTGCGCGTACACCCATCCCGACTGCACGGCCGAGCAGTTGACGCTGGTCACCGAGTGGTACGTGTGGGTCTTCTTCTTCGACGACCACTTCCTGAAGCTGTTCAAGAAGACCCTCGACCGGCGCGGCGGCAAGGCGTACCTGGACCGGCTTCCGGCCTTCATGCCGCTCGATCTGTCGGCCGGGATGCCCGAGCCGGAGAATCCGGTGGAGGCGGGACTGGCGGATCTGTGGAAGCGGACCGTTCCGCACCTGTCGGCCGACTGGCGGGAACGTTTCGCTACGAGCACCCGCAATCTGCTCAACGAGTCGCTGTGGGAGCTCTCCAACATCAACGAGGGCCGGATCGCCAACCCGGTCGAGTACATCGAGATGCGCCGCAAGGTCGGCGGCGCCCCTTGGTCGGCTCAGCTCGTCGAGTACGTGACCGCCGAAGTGCCCTCGTCGGTGGCGGCGTCGCGGCCGCTGCGCGTCCTGATGGACACGTTCTCGGACGCGGTGCATCTGCGCAACGACCTCTTCTCGTACCAGCGCGAGATCGAGGAGGAGGGCGAGCTCAGCAACGGCGTCCTCGTCCTGGAGACCTTCCTCGGCTGTACGACGCAGGAGGCGGCCGACGCGGTCAACGAGCTGATCACCTCGCGGATGCAGCAGTTCGAGAACACCGCGCTGACCGAGCTGGCCCCGCTGTTCCTGGAGAAGGGACTGCGGCCCGACGAGTGCACGGCGGTGGCCGCGTATGTGAAAGGGCTGCAGGACTGGCAGTCCGGCGGTCATGAGTGGCATATGCGCTCCAGCCGCTATATGAACGAGGGGGCAGTGAGCGGGAGTCCGGCTGCCGGCTGGGGTGCGGGTGCGGGTGCGGGTGCGGGTGCGGGTGCGGTTGCGGTTGCGAGCGGGAGTCCGGCTGTGCTCGGCATGGACGGCCCGCTGGGCACGGGCGCGCTGTCGATCAGGGATCTGCTCGCCGCGACCGGCGCCGGGCGGATCCGCAGCCACGGCCATGTGCCGTATCAGCCGGTCGGCGACTGGCGGGTACCCGAGATCCGCATCCCCTTCCCGCTCACGCTCAGCCCGCATCTCGACGTCTCCCGCGCGCATGTCATCGCGTGGGCACGGGAGATGGGCATCCTGGAGCCTCAGCCGGGCGTGCCCGGTTCGGACGTCTGGGACGAGCGCAAACTCGCCGGATACGACCTTGCGCTGTGCGCGGCCGGGATCCATCCGGACGCGCCCGTCGAGCAGTTGGACCTCACGGCTCAGTGGCTGACCTGGGGGACATACGGGGACGACCTGTTCCCGGTGATCTACGGGCGCACCCGCGATCTGGTGAGCGCACGGGCCTGCGTGGAGCGGCTCCGGCTGTTCGTGCCGGTCGACCTGGGTGCCGCGCCGCCGCCGGCGACGGCGCTCGAGCGCGGTCTTGACGATCTGTGGCGGCGCAGCGCGGGTCCGATGACGCCGGCCGCCCGTACGGACTTCCGGCGGGCGATCACGGAGATGCTCGACAGCTGGCTCTGGGAGCTCGCCAACCAGGCGCAGCACCGGATCCCCGACCCGGTCGACTACGTCGAGATGCGGCGGGGGACCTTCGGCGCGGACTTCACCATGAGCCTGTGCCGTATCGGCCACGGCAAGTCGGTACCGGCCGAGGTGTACGCGAGCGGCACGCTGCGCGCCCTGGAGAGCTCGGCGGCCGATACGGCGGGCCTGCTCAACGATCTGTTCTCGTACCGGAAGGAGATCGAGTACGAGGGAGAGCTGCACAACGCCGTCCTGGTCGTGCAGACCTTCTTCGGCTGCACGCGTGATCAGGCGGGCGCGATCGTGGCGGATCTGCTGCATTCGCGGCTCGCGCAGTTCCAGCACATCGCCGCCTCGGAACTCCCGGTCCTGTACGAGGACTTCTCGCTGGACTCGGCGGCCCGCGGCGTCCTCGACGGGTACGTGAAGGAGCTGGAGAACTGGATGACCGGCATCCTCAACTGGCATGAGGGCGTGCGGCGTTACCGGCCGCAGGACCTCAGCCACGGTCCGCTGCCTCCGCTGACGGGGTTGGGGACGTCGGCGGCGAGGGTGTTCTCGATGGCCGGGTGAGCTCAACCCCCTTGTGGATCAGTACGGTTGGGCCGTACTGATCCACAAGGGGAGGGACCACACCATGTCCGACACCGCCCAGCGCAACGCACGCACGACCGGCCGCCGCACCCGCCTGTACCGGACTGCCGCGGCCGTCGCCACCGTGACCGGGCTCGCCCTGCTGCCGTCCGCGGCGGGGGCGACACCCGGCAGCGGGGTCACCGGCACGATCCTGGCCAAGGGCACCTCCGAGGACACCCTGCGCCTGAAGGCCAAGGGGCGCACCGACGTCACGTTCCGCACGATCACGATCGCCCCCGGCGGCTCCACCGGCTGGCACTACCACCCCGGCCAGGTGCTCGCCGTGGTCCAGGAGGGCACCCTCACCCGCACGCTCGGCGACTGCTCGGTCGAGACCACCCCCGCGGGCGGCTCCTTCGTGGAGCCGGGCGGCAGCAAGGACGTCCACATCGGCCGCAACCTGGGCACGACGCCGGTCGTCCTCTACGTGACGTATCTGCTGCCGGAGTCGAGCCCGCTGTCGGTGGACGCCCCGGACCCGGGCTGCTGACCGGGCAACCGCCCCACGGCCCGCCGACACGCAGCGCGCTGCGTCACAAACTGCCGTGTCACGGCTGGCCGCGTCCCAACTGCCGTGACATAGCAGGCCACTTCACAACTCCCGCGTCACAGCTTGCCGGTGACGACTCCGCGCCAGGTCCAGCCCGCACCCAGCACGGCCTCCTGGAGCGGAGTCTTCAGCTCGTCGGCATCGAACCGGAACTCCTCGGCAAAACCGCCGCCGCCATGGCCATCGCCACCGAGCGTCCAGCGCTTGGACACCGTCCGCACCTGACCGCGCTGGACCTCGGCCGCGATCGCCAGCCGCGGCCTGTCACCGGCCCACGTGACCTCGTACTGCTGGTCGAGAGAGCGGACTTCCCGCTTCTCCGGAACAAGCCGCATCCGCACCTGGAACACCCGGCTCACCTGACTGCGCACGAAAAACGTCCGCCAGTCGGGATCGAGGACCCGCCACTCGGCCACCAGATCGGCCCCCTCTTCACGCCCGTCCCTGATGACATACGGAACGTCAGCCCTGTTCAGCCCCAACAGCGCCGCCCCCACCTCACCACCGGACCGCGCCACGACACCATCGGCGGGACGCTTGGTCCCGGTCAGTTTGTCGAAGAGTGCCATGGGGTCAGCCTATTCAGGGGCGACTCGGGGACTCGCCCGGCTCCCAGGTCAGACCTGTACGCCCGGGACCCGGTCCTCCACCACCGCCGTGGCTCTGGTGCTCACCGGGGCGCCGGGGCGGGTGACGTAGGGGAGGACGCGGAAGTCGCTGGTGAGGCGGTTGCGGTCGACGTGGATGCGGACGTAGCCGCGCTGTGCGTTGAAGAACTTCATGTGCGGGTTGGCGGCGAGGAATCGCCGGCCCTCCGCGGTCATGTCGGCGCCGTCGCCGCCGCTCGCGATCGACGTGCCGACGAACTCGGCCGCCAGCGTGGCCGATCGAGGGTCGGTGAAGTCGCTCTTGAGGTCGACCGCGTAGTTCTGGTGGCGGTCGCCGGTGATGACGACAAGGTTGCGCACGTCCCGGTTGCGGGCCTCCGCGAGGAGGCGGTTGCGCTCGGCCACGTAACCGTCCCAGGGGTCCATGAACACGTTGGTGGCCTCCCCCTCGTCCAGGTCGGTCTGGCCCATGGGGGTCTGGTTCCCGAGCACCTGCCAGCGCGCGGGTGAACGCGAGAAGCCCTTGAGGACCCAGTCGCGCTGTTCGGCACCGAGGAGGGTGCGCCCTTCGTCGAAGCGGCCCTCGCAGTCGGCGCTGGTGCCTCCGCCGCAGAGCTGATCGTCGCGGTACTGACGGGTGTCCAGCATGGTGAAGTCCGCGAGCCGGCCGTAGCCGAGCCTGCGGTGGATGCGCACGTCGGGGCCCTTGGGCAGCTGGGTGTGACGCAGCGGCGCGTGCTCGTAGAGCGCCTGGAAGGCGTCCGCGCGGCGCTTCAGGAACACCTCCGGGTCCGCGCCCGCGTCCTGGGAGACGGGGCCGGCCCAGTCGTTGTCCACCTCGTGGTCGTCGAACGTCATGATCCACGGGAAGCGGGCGTGCGCCTTCTGCAGCGGGGCCTCGGACTTGTAGAGGCCGTACTGGAGGCGGTAGCGGGCCAGGTCCAGGGTCTCGGTGTGGAACTTGGGGTCGGTGGTGACGCCGCGCTTGTTGGTGCGCACCCCGTACTCGTAGAGGTAGTCGCCGAGATGCACCACCAGGTCGAGGTCCTCCTCGGCCATGTGGTCATACGCGGTGAAGTAGCCGTCCTGCCAGGCCTGGCAGGAGGCGAAGGCGAACTTCAGGTCGCGCGGCATCGACAAGGCGCGCGGGGTGGTGCGGGTGCGGCCGACCGGGGAGATCGCCGTGCCGGTGCGGAAGCGGTAGAAGTACACGCGGTCGGGGGCGAGGCCGTGCACCTCGGGGTGGACGGAGTGCGCGAGTTCGGGTGTGGCGACCACACTGCCGCGGCGCACCACCTTGCGGAACCGCTCGTCGGTGGCGACCTCGTAGTGCACGCGTACCGGCCTGTCCGGCATGCCGCCGAGACCGTCGGCGGCGAACGGGTCGGGCGCGAGACGCGTCCACAGCACGACCCCGTCGGGCATCGGGTCGCCCGAGGCGACGCCGAGCGAGAAGGGGTCCCCGGTCAGTGCGGGTGCGGCGTGGGCCGCGCCGGTGCTCCACAGGCCGGTGCCGAGCATGAGGGCGGCCGCTCCGGCTCCTCCGTACCCGAATATCCGGCGTCGGGTCGGGGCGTGGGATCTGTGCACGGGTTCCTCCTCGGGCGCGTGGCGTACCGAACCGGGAAAACCCTGCGGGGAGTACGTGACATGTCAGCGCCAACCGGATGGCCACCCGCGGAGAGCCAGATGAACGGGGCGCATGCGCACGCGCGTTGGGGGCCGGTGGCCGCTTCCCGCGCGCCTGTCTCGGAGGGCGCCCGACCAAGGGGGGTGTGGGTGGCGAAGGGCGCCCGACCAAAGGGGGCGTGGGTGGCGAAGCCCCCACAACGCGCGGCGACGCCGCGCAGAAACGACAAGAGCGAGGAAGGTCCGCGCTTTCTGCGGACCTTCCTCGCTCTTACTCGCGTGCGCCGCCAGGGACTCGAACCCCGGACCCGCTGATTAAGAGTCAGCTGCTCTAACCAACTGAGCTAGCGGCGCTTGACTCGTAAATAGTACCCGGTGCGCGGGGGTGGTCCTGACCATTTTCCGGGCCCGGGATCATCGGGCCGGGGTCACCGCCCGAGCAGATCCTCCCGCCCCTGCTCCCGGTACCGCCCGAGCAGCCCCGCCAGATCCTCCGGCGAGAAGCGCCGGTACGCCGAGGAGGGCCCGTCGCGCCACCACACCGGATCCGCGCACCGGAAACCGGTCCGCCGCAGCGCCACCCGGTGGACCTTGTTCGTGGCCGTGACCGGCATCCGGTCGACGATGCGCAGATACGTGGGGATCATCTTGGGGCCGAGGTCGGACTGCCCGGCGAGGAAGCGGGCGAAGTCCGAGGGCGAGAAGGAGGCCGCACCCGCGGGCAGCGCGAGCGTCGCCATCACCTGGTCGCCCGCCACCGGGTCGGGCACCGCGTAGACCGCCGCGGCGGAGGCGGCCGGCCACCGGGCCAGGATGTTCTCGATCATCGCGGCGGCCAGATTCTCGCTGTCGACGCGCAGCCGGTCGTCCGTACGTCCGGCGAAATACAGGAACCCCGCCGCGTCCCGGTAGAAGAGGTCACCGGTCCAGTACCAGCCGTCCCGCACCCGCGCCGCATCCGCCTCGGGATTGCGCCAGTAGCCCTCGAAGGGGTTGCGGCCGCGGTTGACCAGCTCGCCGATCGCCTCGTCCCCGTTCAGCAGCCGCCCGCCGGGCCCGAAGCGCGCGGGCGGGCACTCGGCGCGCGAAGCGGGGTCGACCACGGCCAGGTCGTCACCGGGCGTGGCCCGGCCGATCGCGCCGGGCGGGGTGTCGGCGGTGCGCTGGATGGAGGCGCCGCCCTCGGAGGACCCGTACCCCTCGACGAGCTTCACGCCGAACCGCTCGGCGAACCGCCGCGCGTCCACCGCACCCGCCTCGGTCCCGAACCCGACCCGCAGCGGGTTGTCCCGGTCGTCGTCGGCGGGCTCGGTGGCCAGCAGGTACTGCACGGCACGGCCGACGTACGTGAAGTACGTCGCGCGATATGTCCGTACGTCGGAGAGGAAGGCCGAAGCGGAGAAGCGCCGCCGCAGCGCCACCCCCGCACCGGCCACGAGCGCCGGGGCCCAGTCGGCGATCACGGCGTTCCCGTGGAACATCGGCATACAGATGTAGTGCACGTCGTCCGGCCGTACCCCGTGGAACCGCACCAGTGACCGCCCGGCCGCCGCGAGCCGTCCCTGCGTACAGATCGCGGCCTTGGGCGCACCGGTCGAACCGGAGGTGAAGTAGAGCAGGATCCGTGACCTGGGTCCGACCTCGCCCACGGTGTGCTCGCCCGGTTTGGCGCCCTCGTAGGACTTCAGGAGCTCGGCGTACGCGTCCGTGTCGGTGACGAGGACGCGTA